>NZ_JBELQE010000067.1:0-77839 GCF_040270385.1 Methylorubrum podarium
GAGCCGCGGGGTGCGGGGGGGGCCGACACGCGGATCGGAGATCGGATCGCTCGCCTCCCTCTCGGTGTCGGTTCGGGTGACGGGAAGGGAGACAGATCCGTACGGCGACATGACTTTCCTGGCACTGAGACAACCAGCGTGGGGGCACTCGACCAGGCAAGCCTGATCGAGAGCGGTGCCGTCCCACGCGCTCGCGTACGAGCCTTCCCGTCCACGCGCCACTTTGCAACCCCTCCCGGTCCGGGTTTTTGTGCGGATCTCGGTTGGCGTACACGCAGAGCGCGATCGAGGGGCTTCCGGCGCGGCGTGGACGGCGATAGCCGACGCTTCGCCGCATCCGCAAAACCGTCTATGACCGCCCGATGACCCTGCCCCTGCCGCCGGCGCCACCGCCCGGCGAACCGATCGAAGCACGCCTGCGCCGCGGCCTTGGAGCCCGGTCGATCGTGCTCGTCGGCCTCATGGGAGCGGGCAAGAGCACGGTCGGACGCCGCCTCGCCGGCCGCCTCGGGCTGATGTTCAAGGATGCCGACCACGAGATCGAGGCGGCGGCCAAGCTCACCATCGCCGACATCTTCGCGATCTACGGCGAGGCAAGCTTTCGCGAGGGCGAGGAGCGCGTGATCGCGCGCCTGCTGCGCGAGGGGCCGATGGTGCTGGCCACCGGCGGCGGCGCCTTCATGCGCGAGGCGACGCGGGCGCGGATCGCCGAGGGCGGCCTCTCGGTCTGGCTCAAGGCCGATCTCGAGGTGCTGATGCGCCGCGTGCGCAAGCGCAACACGCGTCCGCTCCTCCAGACCGAGGATCCGGAAGCGACCATGCGCGCGCTGATGGAGGTGCGCCATCCGGTCTATGCCCAGGCCGACGTCACGGTGCTGTCCCGCGACGTCTCCCACGACCGCGTGGTGGAAGACGTGATGGAAGCGCTCGACGTCCACATCAATCCGTCCCGCGTGGCCCAGACGCAACATTTGACATTTTCCATGAAGCAACAACCCTCACGCGTGAACGTTCCCCTCTCGGGCGGGCGCGACTACGACATCCGGATCGGCCGCGGCCTCATCGACGCCGTGGGCGCGGAAGCGCGGGATCTCGGCGCCCGGGCCGCCGGCATCGTCACCGACGAGACGGTCGCCGGCCTCTACGGCGAGCGGGTGCGGGCGAGCCTGGAGGCGGCCGGTCTGCGCTGCGGGATCACCACCGTGCCCCCGGGCGAGGCCTCGAAGAGCTATGCGGAGTTCGCCCGCGTCTGCGACGGGCTGCTGACCCAGAGGATCGAGCGCGGCGACCTCGTCGTGGCGCTCGGCGGCGGCGTGGTGGGCGATCTCGCCGGCTTCGCGGCGGCGTCCCTGCGGCGCGGCGTCCGCTTCCTCCAGGTTCCGACGACCCTGCTCGCCCAGGTTGATTCGTCGGTCGGCGGCAAGACGGGCATCAATTCGCCGCTCGGCAAGAACCTGATCGGCGCCTTCCACCAGCCGCGGCTCGTGCTCGCCGACACCGCGACCCTCGACACGCTCTCGGAACGCGAGATGCGGGCGGGCTACGCCGAGGTCGCCAAGTACGGCCTGATCGGCGATGCCGACTTCTTCGAATGGTGCGAGGCGAACTGGGCCGGCATCTTCTCCGGCGGCCCGGAGCGCGACGAGGCGGTGGCCGCCTGCTGCCGCGCCAAGGCCGGCGTCGTGACCCGCGACGAGCGGGAGGACGGCGAGCGCGCCCTGCTCAATCTCGGCCACACCTTCGGCCACGCCCTGGAGCGGCTGACCGGCTACGACGCCGCCCGCCTCGTCCACGGCGAGGGCGTCGCGATCGGGCTGGCGCTGGCCTTCCGCTTCTCGGCCCGGCTCGGCCTCTGCCCCGGCCAGGATGCGGGCCGCGTCGCCAACCATCTCGCGCTCGCCGGCCTGCCGACCCGCCTGCAGCAGGTGCCGGGCGGCTGCGGCGACCCGGAGGCGCTCCTCGACGCCATGGCCCAGGACAAGAAGGTCCGCGACGGCCAGCTCACCTTCATCCTCGCCCGCGGCATCGGCCAGAGCTTCATCGCGCCGGGGATCGATTCCGCGGAGGTGCGGGCGTTCCTGGAGGAGGAGTTGCGGGGCTGAGCCGGCTTCGGAGGTCTCCCATTCCGGTGTGCGGTCGCGTTCCCGCCCGATTGCGCCTATATGAGAGCCGTTCCAGCTTCCTAAGGTCCTGAGCCATGGCGACGGCGTCGTTCGACTCCGCCCCGGGCGCATCGCGCGCCCTCCCCGCAATCGAGAAGGCCCCCGAGGTCACCGCCCTCTCGACCCTGCCCGGCCGCAAGGCCTCCCTCGTCGGCCTGACCCGCGAGGGCATCAAGCAGGCGCTCATCGGCATCGGCGTGCCCGAGCGCGAGACGCGGATGCGGGTGAGCCAGATCTGGCACTGGGTCTACGTGCGCGGTGCCCGCGACTTCGCCGAGATGACCAATGTCGGCAAGGGGCTGAAGGCGCAGCTCGCGGACCACTTCACCCTCGACCGGCCGGAGATCGTCACCGAGCAGGTTTCTCGCGATGGCACCCGCAAGTGGCTGCTGCGCATGGCGCCCACCGGCGCCCACGACCACAACCGCGGCGCCGAGATCGAGTGCGTCTACATCCCCGGCGACGACCGCGGCACGCTCTGCGTCTCGTCCCAGGTCGGCTGCACCCTCACCTGCTCGTTCTGCCACACCGGCACGCAGCGCCTCGTGCGCAACCTCTCGACGGCGGAGATCGTCGCGCAGCTCGTCGTCGCCCGCGACGCGCTCGGCGACTTCACCGGCCAGATGCCGGGCAAGGACGGCGGCGAGCCCGGCCGGCTCGTCACCAACATCGTGTTCATGGGCATGGGCGAGCCGCTCTACAACCTGGATGCGGTGATCGACGCCATCGCGGTGATGTCGGACCAGGAGGGCCTCGGCCTGTCGCGGCGGCGCATCACGGTTTCGACCTCCGGCGTGGTGCCGCAGATCGAGCGGCTCGGGCTCGAGGCCAACGCCATGCTGGCGATCTCGCTGCACGCCGTGCGCGACGAGCTGCGCGACGAGCTGGTGCCCCTGAACCGCAAATACCCGATCGAGCAGCTGCTCGACGCCTGCCGCACCTATCCAGGCCTGAGCAACGCCCGGCGCATCACCTTCGAGTACGTGATGCTGAAGGGCGTCAACGATTCCGACGCCGACGCCCGCGCCCTGGTGCGGCTGCTCAAGGGCATCCCGGCCAAGATCAACCTGATCCCGTTCAATCCCTGGCCCGGCTCGAAATACGAGTGCTCGGACTGGGAGCGGATCGAGCGCTTCTCCGAATTCGTCTTCAACGCCGGCTACGCCTCGCCGGTGCGCACCCCGCGCGGGCGCGACATCCTGGCGGCCTGCGGCCAGCTCAAGAGCGAGACGGAGAAGCTGCGGGCGCGGGCCCGGATGATGCTCGAAGAGGGCATGGGCGCCGAGGCCGTCTACGCCGACCAGGTCGACTGATTCTTTTGTCCGCTTGATTCCTTCGGTACTGTCTCCCCCGTCATCCCGGGGCCGCGCAGCGGAACCCGGGATCCATCCGTGATGCGAGGCTCACGGCCACGTCGAGGCCCGCCACCGTCATTCCGGGTTCGCCTTCGGCGTCCCGGAATGACGGTGGCGGGGGCTGAACCTCACCAATCAGCCGGAAACCGTATGCGTGGCCAGCCTCGCCGTCATGGCGAGGCGAAGCCATCCAGACCGCCGCCTTTTCCGGAAAGGGCGCACCGCTGGATCGCTTCGCCGACGCGCGCGATGACGACGGGTGATGCAGGCGGCAGCCCCCCGCTTCATCCTGCACCACCCCTACCCCTGACCCCTCCCCGCACGGGGGAGGGGAAGCGCGCTCGTTACGCCGCGATCGGGGCGGCGACCGGCTCGGCGGCGCGCACGTCGGCGTCGACGTGGCTCTCGAAGCGGGTGAAGTTCTCGCGGAACATCGTGACGAGGCGCGTGGCGGTCTCGGCAAAGGCTGCCTTGTTGGTCCAGGTCTCCACCGGCGAGAGCACCTGCGTCTCGACGCCGGGCACCTCGACCGGCACCGAGAAGCCGAAATACGGGTCGCGGCGGAACGCGGTCTGCGCCAGCGAGCCGTCGAGCGCCGCCGTGAGCAGCCGGCGGGTGACGCGGATCGGCATGCGCCGCCCGGTGCCGACCCCGCCGCCGGTCCAGCCGGTGTTGACGAGCCAGCAATCGACGCCGTGCTCGGCCATCAGCTTGCGCAGCAGGTTGCCGTAGACGCTCGGATGGCGCGGCATGAAGGGCGCGCCGAAGCAGGTCGAGAAGGTCGCCTCCGGCGCGGTCAGGCCGCGCTCGGTCCCCGCCACCTTGGCGGTGTAGCCGGACAGGAAGTGGTACATCGCCTCCGCGCCCGTCAGCTTGGCGATCGGCGGCATCACGCCGAAGGCGTCGCAGGTCAGCATCACGATGTTCTTGGGGTGCCCGGCCCGCCCGGTGGCGCTCGCGTTGGCGATGAAGTCGAGCGGGTAGGCGCAGCGGGTGTTTTCCGTGAGCGAGGCGTCGTCGAAATCCGGCACGCGGGTGAGCGGATCGATGACGACGTTCTCCATCACCGTGCCGAAGCGCTCGGTGGTGGCGTAGATCTCCGGCTCGGCGTTGCGCGAGAGCCGGATGGTCTTGGCGTAGCAGCCGCCCTCGAAGTTGAAGATGCCGTCCCGGCTCCAGCCGTGCTCGTCGTCGCCGATCAGTTTTCGCGACGAGTCGTTCGACAGGGTCGTCTTGCCGGTGCCGGACAGGCCGAAGAACAGGGCCGAGTCGCCGGTCTCGTCGAGCGCCGCGTTGGCCGAGCAGTGCATCGGCATCACGCCGGCACCGGGGAGCACGTAATTGAGGTAGGTGAAGACCGACTTCTTCATCTCGCCGGCATAGGCCGAGCCGCCGATCAGCACGATCTTCTGCGAGAAGTCGATGGCGATCACGGTCTTGGAGCGGCAGCCGTGCCAGGCCGGGTCGGCCTGGAAGCTCGGCAGGTCGATGATCGTCAGCTCGGGCACGTAACCCGCCAGCGCCTCGCGCTCGGGGCGGATCAGCAGGTTGCGGATGAACAGCGAGTGCCAGGCGAGCTCGGTATAGACCCGTGCCCGCACCCGGTGGGCCGGGTCGGCGCCGCCGTAGAGATCCTGGGCGAACAGCTCCTTGCCCCGCGCATGGGCGCGAAAGTCGTCGAGCAGGGTCGCGAACTGGTCGGGCGTGATCGAACCGTTGTTGTCCCACCAGATCTCGTTCTCGGTGCCGGCGTCGCGCACCACGTACTTGTCCTTGGGCGAGCGGCCGGTATGGCTGCCGGTGGTGGCCACCAGCGCGCCACCGCGGGCGAGCTCCGCCTCGCTGCGGCGCAGGGCCTCCTCGTAGAGACGGGGCGCTTCGAGGTTCCAGTGCACGGCGGCGAGATCGGTCAGGCCGATCGCCTCCGGACCGTGGGCCGCATTGCATTCACCGATGGTCTTCACGGGTCGTTCCTCCCTCGCGGCCCTGATCGCGTCGCAATGGCGCCGGCTTCGGCGCCGGCCCTGCGTGATGGTCGGCGAGGCGTCCGTGCGGTCGGTCAGGGCCGCCGCACGCAGGTTCTCCGCTCCGCTCGGCTCAATGGATCGATGCCGGCCGCGGCCGTCAACGAATCTTTGGTAGGGGTACAAATTAAATTTGCACGCCGGCTCCTCATGGAGCGGCCGGGCTGTCGCAATCCTGAACGGGCAAAATTCCGCCGGAAAGCCTATGTGAGGGGAGGCCGCCGCCGTCCCTCCTCAGCCACAGCCGTTTCGCACCCGCATGCCCCAAGCCGTCGCCGGCCCCGAGATCGAGCGCCTGATCCAGCTTCTCGGGCGGATGCCGGGCCTCGGACCCCGCTCCGCCCGCCGGGCCGCGCTCCAGCTCATCAAGAAGCGCGAGACCCTGCTGAGCCCCCTCGCCGACGCGATGCGGATCGCCGCCGACCGCATCGTGGTCTGCCATTCCTGCGGCAACGTCGATACCAGCGACCCCTGCACCATCTGCCGGGACGAGAGCCGCGATCCCACCACCCTCGTCGTGGTGGAGGACGTGTCCGACCTCTGGGCCCTGGAGCGCTCCGGCGCGGTCAAGGCGCGCTACCACGTGCTCGGCGGCGTGCTCTCGGCGCTCGACGGGGTGCGGCCCGAGCACCTCACCATCGGCCGCCTCGTGGAGCGGGCGAGCGAGCCGGGGGTGAAGGAGATCATCCTGGCGCTGAACGCCACGGTCGATGGCCAGACCACGGCCCACTACATCACCGAGTCGATCAAGCATCTCGGATTGACGATCACGCGCCTCGCCCACGGCGTGCCGGTCGGCGGCGAGCTCGATTATCTCGACGAGGGCACGCTCACGGCGGCAATCCGCAGCCGCACGGCGTTCTGACGAGGGTCCTTCGCAGCACACGGGGCGTCCCGGGAGGAGGCCGTAACGGCTTCTTAAAGCGCGCCGTGACAAGTCTGGGGGCGGACCGGCGCGGCCGTGCCGAAACACAGTATTCCCCGCACGGACCGTCTCGGCGCGACCATGATGGATCTTCGACCGGAACCGGATCCCGGCCGCGCAGCGAGCGTCCAACACCCGAGACTTCACGAGCGGCTCGCCACGCCCTTCGTCGTGCGGATGCTCCTCCTGAGCCTCGCGGCGGTGATGCTCAGCAAGGCGGTCCGCTACGCCGGACTCCTCCCCGCTCAGGACCTCACGGATTTCGATGCCTTCCACATCGCCGGCCGGATGGTGTGGCGGGGCGACATCGCGCAGGCCTACCATCTCCCGGCCCTGCTGGAGGTGCAGCGGGCCCTGACCGGCGATCAGGCCTTCCTGCCCTGGACCTATCCCCCGCCCTTCAACCTCGTGGTGGCGGCGCTCGCCCCCCTGCCGATCGGCCTCGCCTACCTCGTCTTCGTCGGCGCGACGCTCGCGGCCTACCTGCTCGTCCTGCGCCGGATCGCCGGCCCGCACTTCGCGACCGTCGTCGTCGCGCTGGCGCCAAGCCTGTTCGTCGCCGTGGCCGGCGGCCAGAACGGCTTCCTCACCGGCACGCTCGCCGGGCTGACCGGCCTCGGCCTTCTTCGCGGGCGGGCGCGGGCCGGCCTGCCCCTCGGATTGATGGTGATCAAGCCGCATCTCGCGGTCGGGCTCGCGGTCTGCGCCCTCGTCACGCGCCGCTGGGGATGTCTCGCGGTCGCCGCCGCGACGGCGGCGCTGGCGCTCGCCCTCTCCACCGCCGTGCTCGGCCCGGCGATCTGGCCGGCCTTCCTCGGCGGCGTCGAGGAGGCCAAGGCGTTTCTCGCCGCGGGCGCCTACCCTCTGTTCCGCATGGTCTCGGTCTATGCGTGGCTGCGCAGCCTCGATGTTCCGGCCGCCCTCGCCCTGGCCGCGCAGATGGCGATCGCCGTGGCGGTCCTCGGCCTGATTCCGCTCGCCCTCCGGCGCGGGATGCCGCCGCGGCAGATCGTGGGGCTTGCCGCTCTGGCGAGCCTGTTCGTCAGCCCCTACGCCTACGACTACGACCTGCCGCTCTACGGCGTCGCCCTCGCCCTGCTGCTGCCGGATCTGCTCGGGCGGGCGAGCCGCGGCGAGGCGGTCGCCCTGTTCGGGCTCGGCTGGATGGCGGGCGGCTACGGCTTCGTCGCCGGCGGGCTGCACGACGCCCTGGTCGGAACGCAGGCCGCGTCCTCCGTCGAGGTCGCGCTGGCCGCCCCGCCCTTCCTCCTCCTGCTCGCGCTGATCTGGCGCATCCTGCGCCGGGAGCGGGCCGCGGCCATGCCCGGCGCGGCCGGCCCCTTGGTCGGACCGGTCGGACCGGTCAGCCCGGTTCCCGCCTGAGGACCGGCGATGCAGGCGAATCATGCCCTCGCCGCAGCGGGACCGGCTTTGCATAGCCGGCGCATGATCTCCGGCTGGGGGCTCTATCCCCGCGCCGCCAGCGAGATCCTGGCGGCGGATGCGCCCGAGACCCTGCCCGCGCTCCTGCGCGGCCGGCAGGGCGTGATCGCGCGGGGCGCCGGGCGCGCCTACGGCGACGCGGCGGTCGGCCTGCGCGCCACCTGCCTGACCGGCGGCCTCGACCGGATGCGCGGCTTCGATCCCGCCACCGGGCGGCTGCGGGCCGAGGCCGGCGTGACGCTCGCCGACATCGTCCGGACCTTCCTGCCCCGGGGCTTCTTCCCGCCGGTCGTTCCCGGCACGCAGTTCGTGACGCTGGGCGGGATGATCGCCTCCGACGTCCACGGTAAGAACCACCACCGCGAGGGCGGCTTCGGCGCCCATGTCGAGGCGCTGACCCTGCTGACGCCCGACGGCGTCCCGCGCCCCTGCGCGCGCGACCGGGAGCCCGAGCTCTTCGCCATGACGCTCGGCGGAATGGGGCTGACCGGCACGATCCTCGACGCCACCTTCCGCCTGCGGCCGGTCGAGAGCGGCTGGATCCGCCAGGAGACCCGCGTCGCCACCGACCTTGCGGCGATGCTGCGTGCGCTGGACGAGGACGAGGCGGCGACCTACTCGGTCGCCTGGATCGACTGCCTCGCCCGCGGGTCCGCCCTCGGGCGCGGCCTGGTCTATCGCGGCGAGCATGCCGGCCGCGACACCTGCCGCGCCGCCGGGCTCGAGCTGTTTCCGACCCCGGCCCGTCGCCGGCTCACGGTGCCGCCGGGACTGCCGGGCTGGACCCTGAACCGCGCCTCCGTCACGGCCTTCAACGCGCTGTATTTTCGCCGCGGGGCGACGGCGGGTGGTTCGAGCCTCGTGCCGTGGCAGGGCTACTTCTTCCCCCTCGACGGGCTGGCGGCCTGGAACCGCCTCTACGGCGCCCGCGGCTTCGTGCAGCACCAGTGCGTCGTCCCCCGGCGCGGCGCCGAGGCCGTCCTGGCCGGGATCCTCGACCGGGTCGCCCGCCTCGGCACCGCCTCGCCGCTGGCGGTGCTCAAGCGGCTCGGCCCCGGCGGCGGCGGGATGTCCTTCCCGATGGAGGGCTACACGCTGGCCCTCGACCTGCCGGCCCATGCGGCGACCTTCGCCCTGCTCGACGACCTCGACCGAAGCGTCGTCGCCGCGGGCGGGCGCCTCTACCTCGCCAAAGACGCCCGGCAGAGCCGCGACACCTTCGAGGCGGGCTATCCCGCCCTCCCCGCTTTCCGAGACCTCCGGCGGCAGCTCGGCGCCGACGGGGCGCTCGCCTCCCGCCTCTCCGCGCGCCTGGGATTGTGATGGCCGGAACCCTGCTCCTCGTCGGGGCCACCTCCGAGATCGGCCACGCCGTGGCCGCGCGCTACGCCGAGGCCGGCTGGCGCATCCTGCTGGCGGCGCGCGACCCCGAGCGGGCGAAGCGCAACGCCGACGACCTCGCCGCGCGCCACCGGGCCGAGGTCGTGCTGCTGCGCCTCGACATCCTCGAGACGGAGGGCTTCGCCGCATGGCTCGACGGGCTGCCGACCCTGCCCGACACCGTGGTCTGCGCGGTCGGCGAACTCGGCGACCAGGGCCGGGCCGAGGGCGACCTCGCCCATGCCGAGCAGGTGATGCGGACGAATTTCCTGGGGCCGTCGCTGCTGCTCGGCCTCATCGCCGAGCGCTTCGCCGCGCGGGGAAGCGGCGCCCTCGTCGGGATCAGCTCGGTGGCGGGCGACCGGGGCCGCGGCTCGAACTACGTCTACGGCGCCGGCAAGGCCGGCTTCACCGCCTTCCTCTCCGGCCTGCGCAACCGCTTGGCCAAGAGCGGCGTCCGGGTGGTGACGGTGAAGCCCGGCTTCGTGCGCACCCGGATGACGCGGGGCCTACGCCTGCCGCCGCTCCTGACCGCCGAACCCTCCGAGGTCGGGCAGGCCGTCTACGCCGCCGCGGAAGGGCGCGGGGGCGAGGTGATCTACGTGCGCAAGGTCTGGCGCCTCGTCATGACGGTGATCGGCGCGATCCCCGAGCCCGTCTTCAAGCGCCTGCGGCTCTGACCGCGGCCTCGGCCCTCTGGCGTCGGACTCGTTCCCGCCATTTGACCGCCCCCGCGCCGCCGCCTATCTCCGGATCGGGCCACGCGTTTTCGCGCGTCCTCACCCCTTCCCACCGCCTCGCCCCCTCCGGCCCGGAAAGCCATGACCGTCCGTCCCCTCGTGATCCTGCCCGACGCGCAGCTGCGCCTCATCTCCGAGCCGGTGGGCGCGGTCACCGACGAGATCCGGACGCTCGCCCGCGACATGATCGAGACGATGTACGACGCCCCCGGCGTCGGCCTCGCCGCGATCCAGATCGGGGTCGCCAAGCGCGTCGTCACCATCGACACCTCGAAGGACGAGAACGCGCGGAACCCGACCGTCTACCTCAATCCGGAGATCGTCTGGTCCTCCGAGGAGAAGCGGGTCTACGACGAGGGCTGCCTGTCGATCCCCGAATTCTACGGCGAGGTCGAGCGGCCGGACCGCGTCCGGGTGCGCTACATGACCCTCGACGGCGAGACGGTGGAGCAGGAGGCCGACGGCCTGCTCGCCACCTGCCTCCAGCACGAGATCGACCATCTCAACGGCGTGCTGTTCATCGACCACCTGTCGAAGCTCAAGCGCGACCGGGTGATGAAGAAGTTCACCAAGGCCGCCAAGCGCGACGCCGCCGCCTGACGGGACCGGATGCGCATCGTCTTCATGGGGACGCCGGACTTCGCCGTCCCCACCCTGGACCGTCTCCACGCCGACGGCCACGCCCTCGTCGCCGCCTACACCCGCGCCCCGGCCAAGGCCGGCCGCGGCATGGCGCTGAAGCCCTCGCCCGTCCATGCCCGCGCCGAGGCGCTCGGCATCCCCGTGCTGACGCCCGCGACCCTGAAGAGCGAGGAGGCCGCCCGGACCTTCGCCGGGCACGGGGCCGACGTCGCGGTCGTCGTCGCCTACGGCATGCTGCTCCCGCAGACCATCCTCGACGCGCCGCGCTTCGGCTGCCTCAACCTGCACGGCTCGCTGCTGCCGCGCTGGCGCGGCGCCGCCCCGATCCAGCGGGCGGTGATGGCGGGCGACACGGAGAGCGGCGTCGGCGTGATGCGGATGGAGGCCGGGCTCGATACCGGGCCGGTGGCGATGGAGGCGCGCGTCCCGATTCCCGAGGGGATGAGCGCGGGCGAACTGCACGACGCGCTGATGCCGCTCGGCGCCGACCTGATGGGGCGGGCGATCCGGGCGCTGGAGCGGGACGGCCTGACCTTCACGCCGCAGCCGGCGGAGGGCGTCGTCTACGCCCACAAGATCAGCAACGAGGAGGCGCGGATCGACTGGTCGCGCCCAGCGGCGGCGGTCGCGCGCCACATCAACGGCCTGTCGCCGTTTCCGGGCGCCTATTTCGAGGCCGATCTCGGCAAAGGGGCAGACAAGGGACCGGAGCGGGTGAAGGTGCTGCGGGCGCTGCCCGCGGACGGATCGGGCGTGCCGGGCACGCTGCTCGATGCCGCCGGCACGGTCGCCTGCGGCACGGGGGCCGTCCGGCTCCTCGAACTGCGCCGGGCCGGCAAGGGCGGCGTCGCGAGCGGCGAGGAGTTTTTGAGGGGCGCGCGGCTGGCGGCCGGAGCGCGGCTCGCGTGATGGGTATCCAGCATGTCCCTCTCCCCTCTGCGGGAGAGGGGGCGACAACCTAGATGCCCCGCTACAAGCTCGTCATCGAGTACGACGGCGCGCCGTTCTGCGGCTGGCAGCGGCAGGCCGACGACCCGACCGTGCAGGCCGCCATCGAGACCGCCGTGACGCGCTTCTCCGGCGAGACGGCGCGGCTGACCTGCGCCGGCCGCACCGATGCGGGGGTGCACGCGATCCATCAGGTCGCGCATCTCGACCTCGCGAGGGACTGGCGCACCGACACCGTGCGCGACGCCCTCAACGCCCATCTGCGCCCGCAGCCGATCGCCGTCGTCTCCGCCGAGATCGTCGGACAAGACTTCGACGCGCGGCACTCGGCGATCCGGCGGCACTACCGCTACCGCATCTTCAACCGCCGCAGCCCCGCCGCGCTGACCCGCGCCCATGTCTGGCACGTGCCCTGGCCGCTCGATGCCGGCCTGATGCACGCCGCCGCCCAGCGCCTCCTCGGCCGCCACGACTTTTCCGCGTTTCGCGCCGCGGAATGTCAGGCGGCGAGCCCCGTGCGCACGCTCGAACAGCTCGACGTGACGCGCCGGCCGATGGGCCTGTTCGAGGAGATCGTGATCGCGACCGCGGCCCGCTCCTTCCTGCATCATCAGGTGCGGGCCATGGCCGGCACGCTGATGCTCGCCGGATGCGGGCGTCTCTCCGCCGACGACGTGGCGGAAATCCTGGCGACGCGGGCCAAGCACCGCTGCGGCCCGCTGGCGCCGGCCTGCGGGCTGACCTTCGTCGGCGTCGACTACGACGGGAAGTAGGCGTCCAGCACCCTGCCGTAGATCGCGGTCAGCCGCTCCAGATCGGCCAAAGCCACCCGCTCGTCGGTCTCGTGCATGGTGCGCCCGACGAGGCCGAACTCGATCACCGGGCAGGCATCCTTGATGAAGCGGGCATCCGAGGTGCCCCCCGTGGTCGAGAGCGCCGGGCGCCGCCCGGTCTCGGCCTCGATCGCGTCCGCCACCAGATCGACGAAGGCGTCGGGCTGGGTCAGGAAGGCGGGGGCGTTCGAGGGCTGGAGGTCGAGGCTGAAGCGCACCGCGTTGCCGGCCGCCGCCTCCAGCCGGCGCCGGATCTCGGCGCCCAGCGTCTCCGCCGTCCAGTCGTCGTTGAAGCGCACGTTGAACACGGCTTTCGCCGAGGCCGGGATCACGTTGGTGGCGGGGTTGCCGACGTCGATCGTCGTGAATTCGAGGTTCGAGGCGTCGAAATGCGCGGTGCCGCCATCGAGCGGGTCGGCGATCAGCGCCGAGGCGAGGCGCAGCAGGCCGGGGATCGGGTTCTCGGCCCGGTGCGGGTAGGCGACGTGGCCCTGGCGCCCGTGCACGGTGATGCGGCCGGTGAGCGAGCCGCGCCGGCCGATCTTGATCATCTCGCCGAGCGTCTCCGGGTTGGTCGGCTCGCCGAGCAGGCAATGGTCGAAGCGCTCGCCCCGCCCCTTCGCCCAATCGAGCAGCTTCACCGTGCCGTTGACCGCCGGCCCCTCCTCGTCGCCGGTGACGAGGAAGGCGATCGAGCCGCCGAAATCCGGTCCGCGCCGGTCGAGGAAGGCCAGCGTCGCCGCGAGCATGCAGGCGATGCCGCCCTTCATGTCCACGGCGCCGCGGCCGTAGAGGAAGCCGTCGGCGACCGCGCCGGAGAACGGCCCGTGCGTCCAGGTCGCCCCCTCGCCCGGCGGCACCACGTCGGTATGGCCGGCGAGGACGAGGACCGGCCCCGCGGTGCCGATGCGCGCGTAGAGGTTTTGGATGTCCGGCGTATCGGCTTCCGAGAAAACCAGGCGCTCGACGGAGAAGCCGGCCCGCGCGAGACGATCCGCCAGGAAGGACAGGGCGCCCCCCTCCTCCGGGGTGACGGAGGGGCAGCGGATCAGCGCCTGGGCGAGGGCGAGGGGCGTGTGGTCGAACATCCGTATCGATCGTGTGCGAGCCGCCGAGCGCCGTGCCTTCCCCTCCCCGCAAGGGGGAGGGAAGAAGGGCGCGCCGTTTCGTACGCAGCCGTAGGCATCCCTTGCCCGAAGCGCAACGCCGCTTCCGCTCCCCGCCCGCGGCGCTTACATGGCGGGCATGGCCCTTTCCTCCGACGAAATCGAACGCTACGCCCGCCACCTCGTCCTGCGCGAGGTCGGCGGCCCGGGCCAGGCCCGGCTGAAGGCGGGGCGCGTGCTGGTGATCGGCGCGGGCGGGCTCGGCGCGCCGCTGATCCAGTATCTCGCCGCCGCCGGCGTCGGCACCATCGGCATCGTCGACGACGACACCGTCTCGCTGTCGAACCTGCAGCGGCAGGTCATCCATGGCACGCCGGATGTCGGCCGCCCGAAGGTCGAGAGCGCGGCCGAGGCGGTCGGTCGGCTCAACCCGCATGTGCGCGTCGAGACCCATGCCTGCCGGCTGACGCCGGAGAACGCCCCGGCGCTGCTCGACGGCTACGATCTCGTCGCCGACGGCTCCGACAATTTCTCCACCCGCTACGCCGTCTCGGACGCTTGCTTTGCCGGCAAAAAGCCTCTGGTGACGGCGGCCCTCGGCGCCTTCGACGGCTCGCTCACCACGATCCGCGCCCACGAGACCGGCCCGGACGGGCAACCGAACCCGACCTATCGCTGCCTGTTCCCGAGCCCGCCGCCGCCGGGCAGCGTCGCGCCCTGTTCCGAGGCCGGCGTGCTCGGGGCGCTCGCCGGCGTCATGGGCTCGCTGATGGCGATGGAGGTGATCCGGGCGCTCGCCGATTTCGGCGAGCCCCTGGTCGGGCGTCTCTTGATGGTGGATGCCCGCTCGATGCGCTTCGAGACGCTCCACTATGCCTGGGACCCGGACAACCCGCTGAACGGGACCGGGGTCAGGACAGGCCCGGAAGCCGCACCGGCGGGAGCGCCGCTTCCGGCGCGTTGAGGCAGCACTTCTTGTACTTCTTGCCCGAGCCGCAGGGACAAGGGTCGTTGCGGCCGACATCCTTGAACGGGTTCGTGACCGGCTGGCCGTAGCTCTCCGCGGTCCAGTCCAGCGCGCCGACCGGATCGTCGAGATAGCTGTAGTGGCGGGCCTCGAAGGCGCTGAGATCCGGCGGCTCGGCGCTCGCCTGGCGCAGCGCCTTGCGGAACCACGGCAGGTCGCTGAACTCGTCGGTGATGCGGCCGTCGCGCCGGGCCGCCTCCACCCGCGGGGCGAGGCCGGCCAGCCCGAGATAGGCGATCGTCTCCTCCCAGGCGGTCCAGGCCGGTCCTTCCTCGACGCCTGCGCGCGCCTCGTCGAAGCGCACCAGCAGGGTTTCCGCCTCCGCCAGCGGGATCCGGCCCTGCCGCGTCAGGAAGCCCAGCGCGCTGAAGGCCGCGCCGCGGACGAAATCGTCGGCGGTGCTGTCGAGGATCAGCCGGGCGAGTTTCCCGGTGTCGCCGTCGAAGGTCGAAGCGATCATCGGCGACAGGGCCTCGGTGATGCCGTCGCCGAGAAGCCCCTCCACAGCCTCGCCGTCCTGATGCAGCAGGCGCATCAGGGGCGGGAAGATGCGGGTGTCGCGGGCCGCGGCCAGGGCGTGCAGGCCCCAGAACAGGAGGTTGACCTCCTCGTCCTCGATCGCCCCGGCATCCTCCGCAGCCCGTTCGAGAAGGGCGAGCACCGGCTCGGCCACTGCCTCCGGATTCGCGGCGGCCCGCCTCAGCGCCTCGGCCGGGAGGTGGTTCTCCTGTCTCAGGATCGCGACGAGATCCGTATCCATGACCACCCTCCCTCGGCCTCTCTCGATCAGGAGCGCAGGGTCGCGCCGGTCTTCTTCGACACCTCGGCGACGATCTTGGCGCTCACCGCCTCGATCTCCGCATCGGTCAACGTGCGCTCGGAGGGCTGCAGCCGCACCGCCACCGCGACCGACTTCGCGCCGTCCGGGATGCCGGCGCCCTCGTAGAGGTCGAACACCTCGATGCCGGTGATCAGCTTGCGCTCGGCTCCCTGCGCCGCCTTCAGGATGTCGGCGGCGGCCACGTCGCGGGGGACGACGAAGGCGAAGTCGCGGGAGATCGCCTGGAGGTCGGACAGCGCGAGCGCCGGTTTGGCCTTGGTCGGCCGGTGGCGCGGCAGCGGCAGCGAGTCGAGAGTGATCTCGAAGGCGACCAGCGTGCCCTTGAGGTCCATCGCCTTCAGGAGCCGCGGGTGCAGCTCGCCGAAATGGCCGACCACGGTCTTCGGCCCGAACTGCAGCGTGCCCGAGCGGCCGGGATGCAGCCAGTCGGGACCGCCGGCCACGACCTGTAGCCCGCCGGTCGGCACGCCGAGGGCGGCGAGCAGCGCCAGCGCGTCGGCCTTGGCCTCGAAGGCGTCGACCGTCCCGGCCGCGCCGGTCCAGTGTCGCCCGGAGCCGGCATGGCGGGCGGTGCCGCGGCGCAGGCCGGCGGCGCGCAGGGACTGGCCCTCCGGCTCGTCGCTGGCGAAGCACTGGCCGACCTCGAACAGGGCGGTGTCGGGGAAACCGCGGTCGGCATTGGCCTGGGCCGCCCGCAGCAGGCCCGGAACGAGGCTCGGGCGCATGTCGGAGAGGTCGGCGGCGATCGGGTTGGCGAGCGCCAGATCGGCCCCGCCGCCGCCGAACAGCCGCGCATCCGCGTGCGGGATGAAGGAGTAGGTCACCGCCTCCAGCATGCCGCGGCCCGCCAGCGCCCGCTTGGCGAGGCGCCCGCGCCGCTGCAGCACGGTCAGCATCGGCTCGACCGCCACCGTCTCGATCCGCGGCAGCGGCTTCGGCTCGATCCGGTCGAGGCCGGCGATGCGCACGATCTCCTCGACGAGATCGGCCTTGCCCTCCACGTCCGGCCGCCAGGACGGCGGCAGCACCTTCACCCGGTCGCCCGAACCGGAGATGTGGAAGCCGAGCGATTCCAGCGTCACCTTCATCTCGGCCCGCGACAGCTCGATGCCGGCGAGCCGCCGCACCTCGGTCCAGGGGAAGTCGATGACGTGGGAGAGTTCCGGGATCTCGCCGGCGATGCGGACGTCGCTCGGGGTGCCGCCGCACAGGTCGATCACGAGGCGGGTGGCGAGGTCGAGGCCCGGCAGGGCGAAGGCCGGATCGACGCCGCGCTCGAAGCGGTAGCGCGCGTCGGTGATGATGCCGAGCCGCCGCCCGGTGCGGGCGATGTTGCGCGGGTCCCAGAGGGCCGACTCGATCAGCACGTCGGTGGTGCTCTCGTCGCAGCCCGACGCCTGCCCGCCCATGATGCCGCCGATCGACTCGACGCCGTTGGCATCGGCGATCACCACCGTGTCCGAGTCGAGCCGGTAGGTCTTGCCATCGAGGGCCACGAGGCTCTCGCCGTCGTCCGCCCGACGCACGATCAAGGCCCCGGCGACCTTGTTCGCGTCGAACACGTGCAGCGGCCGGCCGCGGTCGAAGGTCATGTAGTTGGTGATGTCGACGAGCGCGTTGATCGGGCGCAGGCCGATCGCCCGCAGCCGCTTCTGCATCCAGTCCGGCGAGGGGCCGTTCTTCACGCCGCGCACGAGGCGGAGGGCGAAGAACGGGCAGAGACCCGTGTCGTGCGCGTCGAACTGCAGCGTGACGGCGGTCGGGCAGGCGCCCTCGCCGCGCACCGGCGGCATCGGCTCGCGCTTCAGGGTGCCGAGGCCGGTGGCGGCGAGATCGCGGGCGATGCCGTGGATCGAGGCGCAGTCCGAGCGGTTCGGCGTCAGGTTGATCTCGATCACCGGATCGTCGAGCCCGGCCCAGACGGCGTAGGCGGTGCCGACGGGTGCGTCGGCGGGCAGATCGAGGATGCCGTCGTGGTCCTCGCCGAGGCCCAGCTCCGCCCCGGAGCAGAGCATGCCGCGGCTCTCGACCCCGCGGATCGTGCCCACCGAGAGGGTGATGTCCTTGCCCGGCACGTAGGTGCCCGGCGGCGCGAAGACCGAGAGCATGCCGGCCCGCGCGTTCGGCGCGCCGCACACGACCTGGAGCGGCTGCCCGTCCCCGGTATCGACCTGGCAGACCCGCAGGCGGTCGGCGTTGGGGTGCTGCTCGGCGGAGATCACCCGCGCGATGACGTAGGGACGAAGCGCGGCGGCCTTGTCCTCGATGCCTTCGACTTCGAGGCCGATCCGCGTCAGCGTCTCCGCGATCGCGTCGAGGGATGCCTCGGTGTCGAGGTGGTCCTTGAGCCAGGAGAGGGTGAATTTCATCTCAGAACATCCTCGCGGCCGCCGGAGCGGGCCGGGCCGGGATCGAAAGGCGGGGCGGTGGGGCTCAGGCGGTCAAGCCACCCACGAGGCTCGGCACGTCGATCGGCCGGAAGCCGTAATGCTCCAGCCAGCGCACATCCGCCTCGAAGAAGGGGCGCAGGTCCGGCATGCCGTATTTGAGCATGGCGAGCCGGTCGATGCCCATGCCGAAGGCGAAGCCCTGGACCTGATCCGGGTCGAGCCCGCCGCTGCGCAGCACGTTGGGATGCACCATGCCGCAGCCCAGAATCTCCAGCCAGTCGGTGCCCTCGCCGAAGCGGAGTTCGCCGCCCTTGCGCGAGCACTGGATATCGACCTCCGCCGACGGCTCGGTGAAGGGGAAGAACGAGGGGCGGAAGCGCATCGTCACCGCCTCGACCTCGAAGAAGGCGCGGCAGAACGATTCCAGCACCCATTTCAGGTTGGCGATGTTGGCCGAGCGGTCGATGACGAGGCCCTCGACCTGATGGAACATCGGAGTGTGGGTCTGGTCGGAATCGTGGCGGTAGGTGCGGCCGGGCATGATCACGCGGATCGGCGGCTGCTTGGCCCGCATGGTGCGCACCTGGACCGGCGAGGTGTGGGTGCGCAGGAGCTTGCGCCGCCCGAGATGGTCGGGGGCGAGGAAGAAGGTGTCGTGCATCTCCCGCGCCGGGTGCCCCTCGGGGAAGTTGAGCGCGGTGAAGTTCAGCTCGTCCGTCTCGATGTCGGGCCCTTCCGCCACCGAGAAGCCGAGGTCGGCGAAGATCGCCGTGATCTCCTCGATCACCTGGCTGATCGGGTGGATGCGGCCGCGGATCTCCGGCGCCTCGCGAAGGGGAAGCGTCACGTCGATCCGCTCGGCGGCGAGCCGCGCGTCGAGGGCGGCGTTCGCCATCGCCTCGCGCTTCTGCGACAGCGCGCCCTGCACCCGGTCGCGCAGGCCGTTGATGAGGGGGCCGCGCTCCTTGCGCTCGTCGGGCGTCATCGCGCCGAGCGTCTTGAGCAGCTCCGAGACGCTGCCCTTCTTGCCGAGCGCCGCCACGCGCACGGCCTCGAGGCCGGCCTCGTCCCCGGTCCGCTCGATCTGCCCGAGAAGGTCGCGTTCGAGAGCGTCGAGATCCATCACCGCTGTCCTTGGCCAGTCGTCCGAGAGCTGCCTTCGCGCGTCGTTTGCATTCCGTTTGCATTCCTGCAAGCGCGCAAACGTGACGAGGCGCGACCGTCGCGCAAATCGCCCCGGTCCAAACAAAGAAGGCGCGGCGCTTGCCGCGCCGCGCCTTGTCTAAGGGGTCGGTCCGCCGGAGGGCGGAGCGATCAGGCGGCCTTCGGCAGGGCCGACTTGGCCTTCTCGACCACCGCCGCGAAGGCGGCCGGCTCGTGGATGGCGAGCTCGGACAGCGCCTTGCGGTCCACCTCGATGCCCGACTTGGCGAGCGCGTCGATGAAGCGGGAATAGGTCAGGCCGTGCTCGCGCACCGCCGCGTTGAGCCGCTGGATCCAGAGGGCGCGGAAGGTGCGCTTCTTGTTCTTGCGGTCGCGGTAGGCGTACTGCAGACCCTTCTCCACCGCCTGCTTGGCGATGCGGATCGTATTCTTGCGCCGGCCGTAATAGCCCTTGGCGGCCTTCAGAACCTTCTTGTGCTTCGCGTGACTGGTCACGCCGCGCTTGACGCGGGCCATGGGAGATCTCCTGGAACGTTAAGACAAAAACAGATCGCGAAGGGCGGAAGGACTTACCGCTGGTTCGGCAGGAAGTACTTCTTCACGTTGGCGGCATCGCCCTCGAACAGGGTCGTGGTGCCGCGCAGGTTGCGGATCTGCTTGTTGGTCCGCTTGATCATCCCGTGGCGCTTGCCGGCCTGGGCGTAGACCACCTTACCGGTGCCGGTAACCTTGAAGCGCTTCTTGGCGCCCGACTTCGTCTTCAGCTTGGGCATTTGGCTCTCCTGAACGCGACAGCGATCCGACCGGCGGCCGGCACCTCGCGCTTGAATGCTGCTGGAGCAACGGGAACCGCCACGGCAGCCCTGATCGGCCGGGCGGTTCAACGCGGGCAGCTTATGGCAGAAACCTTTCGCGGTTTCAATCAACCGATGCGCGCGACCCAGGGCGATCGCTTGAAAGCGATCGCCCTGGTTTTTTGCCGGACTCAGTCGCCGGCGCCCGCCTCCGCGGGCTCAGGCTTTCGCTCCGCTCGATGCTTTCCGGGGCTGACGCCCCGGAAAGCCCGCTGCGCGCGGCGCTCTTCGCGCCGCGAAGCTGCCAACGCAGCTTCGAGCGATCGCCCTGGCGCGCGACTCATCCCTGGACGGGTTTTTGCATGCGGCCCGTGGAGACCGGTCGGCCCCCCGCCCCCGGATCGACGCTCTGGAGCGCCCCTGTGGAAAGCCGGCATTCGGTGGGCTTGCAAAGATTGCCGCTCGCCCCAGTCGCCGGGCGGAACCATAAACCTTGGCTGTCTGTTTCGTTCATGTCCTGCTCAGGCCGCGTCCCCCATTCCTTGCGTCAACATCCCTATTTCCTGTCACAGGAGACGTCTTCGTGCGCATTGCCCAGGTTGCCCCGCTCGCGGAAGCCGTGCCGCCGAAGTTCTATGGCGGCACCGAGCGTGTCGTTTCGTGGATTACGGAAGAACTCGTCCGCCAGGGTCACGACGTGACCCTGTTCGCGAGCGGTGATTCCCAGACTTCGGCCAAGCTCGCCGCCTGCCATCCGGAGGGCCTGCGCCTTCTCGGCTACCGCGACCACACCGCGGGCCACCTCGCCATGCTGCACCACGTGCATCGCCGGGCGCACGAGTTCGACGTGATCCACTTCCACATCGATCTGCTGCAGTATCCGATGTTCGAGGACCTGTATCACAAGTGCCTGACGACCATGCACGGTCGCCTCGACGTGCCGGACTTCATGCCGGTCTACAACACGTTCACGGGCATGCCGCTGGTCTCGATCTCGGACAACCAGCGCGAGCCGATGCCGGAGAGCTCCAACTGGCTGGCCACGATCCATCATGGCCTGCCGAAGGAGAACTGCCCTTACTACCCGGAGGCCAAGGGCGGCTACCTCGCCTTCCTCGGCCGCATCTCGCCCGAGAAGCGCCCCGACCGCGCGATCGAGATGGCGATCCGCTCCGGCATCCCGCTGAAGATCGCCGCCAAGGTCGACAAGGCGGACCAGGAGTACTGGGACGAGACGATCGAGCCGATGATCCACCACCCGCTGGTGGAGTATATCGGCGAGATCAACGAGGAGCAGAAGAAGGACTTCCTCGGCAACGCCCTGGCGCTTGCCTTCCCGATCGACTGGCCGGAGCCCTTCGGCCTCGTGATGATCGAGGCGATGTCGGCCGGCACGCCGGTGATCGCCTTCGGCAACGGCTCGGTGCCGGAAGTGATCAAGGACGGCGTCTCGGGCTTCATCGTCAAGACGATGGACGAGGCGGTCGAGGCCTGCCGCAAGGTCAAGGATCTGCCCCGCGCCGGCGTCCGCGCCCATTTCGAGGGCCGCTTCACCGCGGAGGTGATGGTGCGCAAGTACGTCTCGGCCTACGAGCAGCTGCTGGCCGGCCAGGGCAACGTGATCAAGATGCCCGCCGCGGGCGCCTTCTCGCCGCAGTATGGCGAGCTGAACGGCACCGCCCACGGCCCGATCCACGTCGCCGCGATGCCGGCCTGAACGGCTCGACAAACTCTCTTCCGGCCCCTCGCCGGGGCCGGGGGCGCGCCTAACTGAACGGGTCCGACAGGGCCGCCGGTTGCCTCGGGGCGACCGGCGGCCTTCGATTTGCGAGGGGGATCCCCGCTCGCATCGGATCAACGGCAGAGAGGCGCTTCGCATGGCGGCACAGGACGACGCAGCCCACATCCACGCCGACGGCTCCGAGGAGCGGACGGCTTCGAAATTCGGCCTGCTCGACGCCGACGAGAACCTGCCGCAATACCATATCGAGGCGCAGGCCTCCCTGGTGGACCGCCCGCTTCGCGCCCTCAAATACGGCGAGGCCTTCGCCGTCCTCGACAGCTACGGCGACATCGGCTGGACTCCGGGGCCGGAGGGGCTCTACTTCCAGGACACCCGCTACCTCTCGCGCCTCGCGCTGACGATCGAGGACGAGCGGCCGATGATGCTGTCCTCGGCGATCCAGGACGACAACGGGTCGCTCAGCGTCGATCTCACCACGCCCGACATCCGGCTCGATGCGGGCGACGAGACGTCGATCCCCCGCGAGCTGATCGCCATCGAGCGCACCAAGTTCCTGTTCAAGGGCGCCTGCTACGACCGCATCGGCCTGCGCAACTACGACACCCGCCGCCGCCGCCTGCGCATCGGCGTCACCTTCGATGCCGATTACCGCGACCTGTTCGAGGTGCGCGGCTCCGACCGGACGAACCGCGGCAAGCGCACGGTCGAGCGCCGCAGCGAGACCGAAGTGCAGTTCCGCTACGCCGGCCTCGACGAGATCGTGCGCACCACCTCGGTGCATTTCGGGCCGAAGCCGCGGACCCTGGAGCCGGGCAAGGCCGAGTTCGTGGTCGAACTGGAGCCGCAGGCCAACACCTCGCTGTTCATCCGCGTGGTCTGCCAGTCGCACCGCGCCTATACCTCCGCGCCGGGTCCGGAGAAGGCGGGCGAATCCGCGGCGCTTGCCCTGTCGCGCGCCGCCGGCAGCCTCGCCGAGCAGCCGGACCGGCACTTGAGCGAGGGCCGCATCTTCGCCCGCGCCTACCGCGACAACCGCCGCGACCAGCGCCAGATCACCGCCGGCATCACCACGATCATCTCCTCGAACGACCAGTTCAACGAGGGCCTCTGCCGGGCGACCGCCGACCTCTACATGCTGGCGACCCGCACGCAGGAGGGCATCTACCCCTTCGCCGGCATCCCCTGGTACTCCACGGTGTTCGGGCGCGACGGCATCATCACCGCGATGATGGCGCTCTGGATCGACCCGAATTTCGGCAAGGGCGTGCTGCGCTTCCTCGCCGCGACCCAGGCCAAGGAGGTCGATCCGGCCGCCGACGCCCAGCCCGGCAAGGTCCTCCACGAGACCCGCCGCGGCGAGATGGCGATGCTCGGCGAGGTGCCCTTCCGCCACTATTACGGCACCATCGACGGCACGCCGCTCTTCGTGATGCTGGCGGCGCAGTACCACGAGGTGACCGGCGACCTCGACACGATCCGGGCGATCTGGCCGCAGCTCAAGCTGGCGCTGGACTGGATCGACCGGTACGGCGACCGCGACGGCGACGGCTTCGTCGAATATGCCCGCGAGACCGAGCAGGGCCTGGCCAACCAGGGCTGGAAGGACAGCCACGACTCGATCTTCCACGCCGACGGCGCCATGGCCAAGGGGCCGATCGCCCTGTGCGAGGTCCAGGGCTACGTCTACGCCGCCAAGCGCGGCGCGGCGCGGCTCGCGAGCCTGCTCGGCGAGGACGACCTGTCGGTCCGCCTGACCGGACAGGCCAACACCCTGCGCGAAAACTTCGACCGGGCGTTCTGGTGCGAGGAGATCGGCACCTACGCGCTCGCCCTCGACGGCGCCAAGCGGCAATGCGCCGTGCGCTCCTCCAATACCGGCCACGCCCTGTTCACGGACATCGCCCTGCCGGAGCGGGCGCCGCTCGTGGCGGCGCAGCTCCTGTCCAACGACGGCTTCAACGGCTGGGGCATCCGCACCATCGCCAAGGGCGAGGCGCGCTACAACCCGATGTCCTACCACAACGGCTCGATCTGGCCGCACGACAACGCGATCTGCGCCCTCGGCCTCGCCCGCTACGGCCTCAAGGACGAGGCGGCGCAGGTGTTCGAGGGCATGTTCGACACGAGCCTGTACTACGACCAGAAGCGGTTGCCGGAGCTGTTCTGCGGCTTCATGCGGCGGCGCCAGCGCGGACCGGTGAGCTACCCGGTGGCCTGCTCGCCGCAGGCCTGGGCGGCGGCGGCGCCGTTCGCCTTCCTGGCGGCCTGCCTCGGGCTCGAGATCGACCACGCCCGCAACCGCATCCGCTTCCGCAACCCGATCCTGCCGCGCTTCCTCGAAGCGGTCGAGCTGTTCAACCTCAAGCTCGGCGACTCGCGGATCAACGTCCGCCTGCACCGCCACGGGAGCGACGTGACGGTGGCGGTGACGCGGCGCACCGGCGACGTGCAGATCTCGATGCTGAAGTAGGCGCGACGGGGCGGCGGCGACCGATTCGAATCAACCCATTCCGGTTGGTCGCCTCGGGTTTTGCCCACGCCGTCATCGCGAGCGGCAGCGAAGCGATCCAGGGCGCGCCCTCTCCGGAGAGGTCGCGGACTGGATTGCTTCGGCTCCGCCTCGCAATGACGAAAGGAGAGGCTGAAGCGATCAGCGGATCGCCCGCATCCGCTCGCACCCCGCATGCACGCCACAATTGTGGGCACGATGGCTCCGCTTGGCCGGACGGCGAAGGGATTCGCCTCTCGGCCGCGCCGGAGGGATCATGATGCACCCTTGGCTGGCTGCCGCTCTCCTGGTCGGCTCTCTGGCCGTCCCGGGCACGGCCCTCGGCGCCGAAGCCTCCGACCCGGCGCCGGAGGGTGAGCAGACGATCCGGTCGGCGCCGGACACCGCGTCCTACCGTCTGTTCGTGCCGCGCGGCTATGCGGCGATGCCGGCTCAGCAATGGCCGCTGCTCGTCTTCCTTCACGACCGGGACGAACCGGGCGACGATGCGGACCGGCTCGCGCGCTCCGGGCCCGCGGCCTTCCTCGCGGCCCATCGCGGGCTTCCGCTGCTCGTCGTCTCACCGCGGGCGGACGGGACCGGAGGAGCCTGGGATCTGGACCGCCTGGAGCGGCTCCTGACGCATCTGAGAGCCACCTACCGGATCGATCCGGCGCGGATCTACCTGAGCGGCGCGGGAGCCGGCGGACGGGCGACGTGGACGTGGATGTTGGAGCGGCCCCGTCTGTTCGCCGCCGGGACGCCGGTCGGTGGGCACGACGTCGTGACCGCGGACGAGGGGCTGGAGCGGATCTGTCTGCTGAAGGACGTGCCGATCCGAGCCTCCGCCATCGAGACGCCCCTCATCGCCGGAGAAGGGATCCTCAAGGCGATGTCCGCTCAGGCGCGATGCCCCGGCGGAACGCGGCCCGCCCGGCTCGAGGTCTCGAATGACAAACGGCTCTCGGTCCGGAAGTCTGCCATCTACAACCGCCCGGACTGGTGGCTGTGGCTGCTGGAGCAGCGGCGGCCGACGACCGAGTGAGGGTCGGGCGGGCGGACAAAATGGAAGCGCCGTTCCGGCCGGAACGGCGCCCATCATCCTTGCCACCCGAACTTGCCACGCGCACCCAACGGCTCGCTCCGAGGGGGCCCGGCGAGGCGCCGGCGGCGACCGGGACCGCCTGCGGTCAGCGCGGCGCCAGGATCATGATCATCTGGCGGCCTTCGAGCATCGGCTCGCTCTCGACCTTGGCGATCTCCTGGGTCTCCTGCTTCACGCGCTCGAGGAGGCGGAGGCCGATATCCTGGTGGGCGATCTCGCGGCCGCGGAAGCGGAGGGTGACCTTGACCTTGTCGCCTTCCTCGAAGAACCGCTGCACGGCCTTCATCTTCACGTCGTAATCGTGCTTGTCGATGCCGGGGCGGAGCTTGATCTCCTTCACCTCGACCGTCTTCTGCCGCTTGCGGGCCTCGTTCTGCTTCTTCTGTTCGTTGAAGCGGAAGCGCCCGTAATCGAGGAACTTGCAGACGGGAGGGACGGAGTTCGGCGCGATCTCGACGAGATCGAGACCAACCTCTTCAGCCATGGCCAGCGCGTCGAAGAAGGGCACGACACCCCGGTTCTGCCCGTCCTGGTCGATGAGCTGGACGTCGCGGACGCCGCGGATGTCCCGGTTTGCGCGCGGCCCGTCCTTCTGCGGGGCCGGCATGGCTCTCATTGGTCTGCGAATGGCTCAGTTCTCCTGTATCAACGACAAAACGGCAGCCTGAGAGCCACCGCGTCTGGCGAGCCCCGGCCACCGATTGATCCGGCTCGGCCGGACGGCACTAACTTGGCAAATCTTCTTGCCGAGTCAACTCATGGGGCTGATTTCGGTTCATCCCTATCACGGACCTGTCACGGGCCTCACGGGTTCGCCCGGTTCAGGAGATCGGCGTAGACGCCCAGCGTCGCTCCGGTCATCCGGTCGAGGGAGAAGTTCGCCTCGACATGGCCTTGCGCCCGGCGGGCGAGGGCGTCGCGGGCGCTGGCGCCGAGCGACAGCGCCTCCTTCAGCGCGTCGGCGAGCGCGGCGGCGTCGCCCGGCGGCACCCGCCAGCCGGTTCGCTGGCCGGGCTCGACGTCGGGGGGCGCCAGCACCGTCTCCGGCACGGCGCCGAGATCGGAGACGACCACGGGGATGCCGAGCGCCTGCGCCTCGACCGCGGAGCGGCCGAAGGCCTCCGGCTCGACCGAGGGCACCGCGACGACGGAGGCCGCGCGGAAGGCCGCCGGCATGTCGGTGCAGTGGCCGACCCGGCGCACGATGCCCGTCAGGCGGCGCGCCTCGATCAGCGCGTCGAGCTCGCGCTCGTAGGCCGAGCGCCCCTGCGGATCGCCCGCGAGCACGACGGCGAAGTCGGCGAGGCCCTGGTCGCGCAGGCGGGCGGCGGCCTCGATGAGCACGCGCTGCCCCTTCCAGGCGGTGAGGCGGGCGGCGAGCAGCACGACGCGCTCGTGCGGCGCCACGTTCCAGGCCCGACGCAGGCTCTCGACCCGCGCGGCGGCCACCGCCGAGGGGGTGAACGCCGCCAGATCCGTGCCGCGGTGGATCACGATGATCCGCCCCCCGGCCTGTTCGGGATGGGTCCGGCGGATCAGGTCGGCGGTGTAGTGCGAGTTGGCGATCACCACGTCGCCCCGCGCCATCACCGAATTGTAGAGGATCTTGACGCTGGTCCGGCCGGAATAGCTGCCGTGATAGGTCGTCACGAAGGGGAGCTTCAGCCGGCGCGCGGCGCCCAGCGCCACCCAGGCCGGGGCGCGGGAGCGGGCGTGCAGGATCTGCACGCCCTCCCGGCGGCAGAGCCGCGCGAGCCGCTCGACGTTGAGCGCCATGGCGAGCGGGTTCTTGGTGTTGGCCGGGAACGGCACCCAGATCCCGCCCTTGGCCTGCAGCTCGCCGACGAGCCGCCCGCCCTCCGTCGCCACGAGCGGGCGCGCGCCGGCCTCGGCCAGCGCCGCCGCCACGTCGACGGTGGTGCGCTCGGCGCCGCCCGCCTCCAGCGCCGGGATGATCTGCAGCACCGTGACGCCCGCCAGCGGCGAGGTCTCGGACAGCTGCACCGGGCCGCCGGACGGGCTGCCGCCGTTCATCGCGTCACCCGAGGCGGGACGGTCGCTTGGAACTGGGTCATGGGGTAAGGATCGTCCCCGCGGCTTTACGGTTCGGTAAACGAAGCGTCGTCGGCTTGTTTCAGAATCACAGGATTTTCCGCGCCCGTGACTCAACCCATGCGTCCGTCCGAGACTTCTCCGAGCGACCTGCCCGTCGCGACGCTCGATGTCGGAGGCCCGCCCCCGCGCCGGCTCGCGGTGCGGGTCCGCGAGGGTGGGGGACCGCCCGTGGTCTGGCTCGGCGGCTTCCGCTCCGACATGCGGGCGACGAAGGCCGCCGCCCTCGACGCCTGGGCCGCGGGCAGCGGCCGGCGCATGGTGCGGTTCGACTATTCCGGGCACGGCGAGTCGGAGGGGCGTTTCGAGGACGGCACGATCTCCGACTGGCTGGCGGATGCCTGCGCCGTCATCGACCGCTTCGCGGACGAGGGGCCGATCCTCGTCGGCTCCTCCATGGGCGGCTGGATCGCCTGCCTCGTCGCCCGCGAGCGGGCGCGGCGCGGAGCGCCTGTCGGCGGGATGGTGCTGATCGCGCCCGCCCTCGACTTCACCGAGGCGCTGATGTGGGACGCCTTCCCGCCGGAGGTCCGGGAGACCCTGGAGCGCGACGGCGTGTGGTATCGGGAGACGCCCTACGCGCCGGAGCCCGATCCGATCCGCATGGCGCTGATCGCCGACGGGCGGCGCCACCTGTTGCTGGATCAAGGTCTGGAGCCGGGCTGTCCGGTCCACATCCTCCAGGGCATGGCCGACCCGGACGTGCCCTACCCCCACGCCCTGCGCATCCTGGAGCGCCTGCCGGCGCGCGGGGCGCGGCTGACGCTGATCAAGGACGGCGACCACCGCCTGTCGCGGCCCGAGGATATCGACCTCCTCGTGCGCACGGTCGCGGCGATGGCCTGAGATGGTCCGAGACGCGTCCCCGCCCTCCGGCGGGGATGCGCCGTTCAGTGCAGGCTCACCGGGTAGAGCTGGTGGGCCATGGCGTTCGCCACGGCGACCTCGCGGGAATCGGTGAGCAGGATCGGCGCGCCGCTCGCCGAGAGCAGGGCGAACAGGTCGAGGCCGGGGCTCATCTCGGGCGCCTGCGGGAACAGGCTGCGCACCTCGTCCGAGCGGATCGGACGGACATAGGCGATGTGCCCTTCGCCGAGGGCGGCGAACTCCGCCGGATCGATGGCGGGGGTGGCTGTGGTGTCGATGGTCAGGTCGGTCGTCGTGACGTCGGTCATGGGATGCCCTCCTTCCGAGGCAGAGCGTTGAACCGGATATGGTCCCGCGCATCGGCGGCGACAAATCCGGGTTGGGGTCGAGGTGTGGGCGACGGGCGGGCGCGGTCCGCGGTGCATCGACGCGGGATCGCCCGCATCGCCGGCCGTGACCCGTCTCGGGATCCTCACGGATCCTTGGCGGCGATGGCGATCTTGCGCACGATGCGCTCCGGCTCCGGGCGCGCGAGATCGATCGCGAGCAGGCCGTTCGACAGTTCCGCCCCCAGCACCTCCATGCCGTCGGCGAGGAGGAAGGCCCGCTGGAACTGCCGCGCCGCGATGCCGCGGTGCAGGAATTGGCGGGCCTTGTCATCGACCTGCCGTCCCCGCACGACGAGCTGGTTCTCCTCCAGGGAGACGTCGAGCTGATCCTGCGTAAATCCGGCGACTGCCAGCGTTATGCGCAAGCGTTCCGGCTCGTGCTCGCTGCGGGCGATGCGTTCGATGTTGTAGGGCGGATACCCGTCGCTCGCCGCCTTGGAGACGCGGTCGAGTGCCTGCTCGATCTCGTCGAAGCCGAGCAGGAACGGATACCCGAACGGGGACGGCCGCGTCATCGTCACTCAAACCTCCGGCAAGGCCCTGGGGGTCGAACGGCGTCGAGCCCTTGGCGGCACCTCGCGGTGTCGAGCCCGCCTCGCGGCAGCGCTCTTGAGACGGGATATGGAAAGCGCAACAGCGCCGATCAAGGGCGCGATCCGGGTCGCCGGACCCCCCTCGATAGGGCTCGGATGGGCGATATCCGGGATGAAACGGCAAGGATGAGCGGGATGATTGGGAAAGGCGACCCGATCGCGGGCGTGTCCTCCAATAGTTTGGAATTGCTCTGAAATTCTTGGCAAACCTTGATCAACACCCTGCTTGTCGGATAGGCACGCCCGCAAACGTACACGGTGCTGTGGGGAGCGCCGGGCGTGACCTTTGCTGTATCCGCACATCGCCGAGCGGCCGGAGAGCGTGCCGCGGTGATCCGGTCCGGGAAGACGAGGCCCGTCGGTGCCGTCGCGACCCGGTCGAGGAGACCTTTGGCGAGGAGACCTTCGGGACAGCCGCCGTCCTTCGGCCTTCGGGTCGAGCGGTCCGCTCCGGATTCTCCGGGGCACCGCGAGTGGGGAGATGAGATCGTCGTGATTCAGGGAGGCTGGGGAATGGGGCGTGCAATGCCGGGATGCCGCGGGATCGGGGGACGCCTCCGGGCGGGCTTCGTCCTCGTCGCGACCCTGACCGCCTCGATTTCGGGCGCCGCGGCACAGGACGCGTCGCCCGCGGCCAAGCCGGACGTCAAGTCGGAGGCCAAATCCGACGCCCCTCCCCTGAAGATCGAACTGAACCGGCTCGAGCCCGCGGGCGACGCCTGCCGCACCTACATGCTCGTCGACAACGGCCGCGGCCCCGCGCTGAAGTCGCTCAAGGTCGACCTGTTCGCCTTCGACACCGAGGGCGTCGCCCAGAAGCGCCTCGCCGTCGAGCTGGGACCGGTCCAGGAGAAGAAGACCGTGGTCCGGCTCTTCGACTTCGCCGGCCTCGCCTGCCCGAAGATCGGCCGCCTGCTGCTCAACGACGTGCTCGCCTGCGAGGGCGGCGACGCCACCCGCGAGAGCTGCCTGGAGCGGATCGAGACCACCAGCAAGACGTCGGCCGCCTTCGATCGCTGAAGGCCGGCCACGCCCGTCCCATCGGCGCGGCCGGGGGCGACGGGCGAACATTGGAGCCACGAGGAGTAACACATGGATCCGACCTCCGTGCCCGCCGAGGCGGTCGCCACAGCTCACGACATGTCGTTCATCGGCCTGTTCCTTCAGGCCGACCCGATCGTCAAAAGCGTGATGATCCTGCTCGTGGTGGCCTCGCTCGCCTGCTGGACCGTCGTCTTCGAGAAGCTCGTGCGGCTCGCCGCCGCCAAGCGGCAGGCCAAGGCGTTCGAGGCGATGGTGCGCTCGGAGGGCACCATCGATACGGGGCAGAAGGGCATCGCCGGCCACGTGGTCAAGGCCGGTCTCGACGCGTGGCGTGACCAGGATTCCAGCGAGAGCCGGGCCGAGCGCCGCGAGCGGATCGAGCGCGCCATGAAGGGCGCGCTCGGCGTCGAGGTGAAGCGTCTCCAGGCGGGCCTGTCGCTGCTGGCGACCTCCGGCTCCACCGCGCCCTTCGTCGGCCTGTTCGGCACGGTCTGGGGCATCATGAACTCGTTCTCGTCGATCGCGAAGAGCCAGGATACCAGCCTCGCGGTGGTGGCCCCCGGCATTGCCGAGGCGCTGTTCGCCACCGCCATCGGCCTCGTCGTCGCGATCCCGGCGGTCATGGCCTACAACAAGCTCTCCGGCGACGTCGCCCGCATCCAGTCGGGCTTCGTGTCCTGCATCGCGGTGCTCGGCAACCGCCTCGCCCGTGACCGTGGGCCCCACGCCCGCGCCGCCGCGGCCGAGTAGTCTTCCGCCTCGCGCTAACACCCCGAAACCCTCGACGCGACGCCCGCCCTCCGGCGGGACGCCGCCGACGCCCGGGAGGGCGAAGTCATGGCCATGGGAACCGCTCGTTCGGCGAGTGACGACGAGGACGGCCTCGACGCGACGCCGATGTCCGAGATCAACGTCACGCCGATGGTCGACGTGATGCTGGTGCTGCTGATCATCTTCATGGTCGCGGCGCCGCTGATGACGACCGGCGTGCCGGTGCAGCTGCCGAAGACGACCGCCGCCAAGGTGGCGCAGTCGCAGAAGCCGCTCGAAGTCTCCATCGACAAGGACGGCATCCCCTACATCGCCAAGGACGGCTTCACGCCGGAGACGCTCATGCCGCGGCTGAAGCAGCTCAAGGCGGAGAACCCGGATCAGGTCGTGCTCGTGCGCGGCGACCGGGACGTACCCTACGGCAAGATCATGGAGGTGATGGGCCTCGTCGGCCAGGCGGGCTTCACCAAGGTCTCGCTGATCGCCCAGTCGGGCGGCGGCGCGCCGGCCGCAGGGACCGCCCGTTAAGCCGATGGCCGCTCCCAAGCCAGCTCCGAGGCCCGCGCCCATGCCGCCGACGCCGGCTCCGATGCCCGCCCCCATGCCTGCCCCTACGCCCGCCCATGGCGGGTACGGGCTCCCTTCGGGTCCCTCCGAGGGGGGCGGCCAGGGCCGCCTCGCGGCCGCCTTCGTCGTGGCGCTCGCCCTGCACGCCGCGGGATTGCTCGGCATCGCCTATCTGCGCCTGACGCCGCCCTCCCCCCCCGGCGACCAGGAGATCACCATCGATCTCGCGCCGCAGATGGCGGAGGCCGAGACCCAGGCGCCCGCCGAGACGGCGCAGTCCGAGGCGGTTCCCGAGGAGGCCAAGCCCGAGGGCGAGCCGGAGACGGCCCAGCCGGTCGAGACGCCCCAGGAGGTGCCGCCCCCGCCGCCGCCGGAGATGACCCAGGTCGCGCCGGAGGAGGTCCAGCCGCCCCCGCCCACCGAGATGACGCAGGTGATGCCGGAGGAGGTGCAGCCGCCGCCTCCGCCGCCGGAGGCCGTCACCGAGGTCCCGCCCGACACGCCGCCCCCGCCGCCGGAGGAGCAGATCATCACCTCGCAGGCGCAGGAGGCGGAGCCGCTGGCGCCGCCCCCGCCGGTGGCGGCCAAGACCGAGCCGCCCAAGCCCGATCCCAAGATCGAGGAGCGCCGCAAGGCCGCGCTGGAGAAGAAGCGCGAGGCCGAGCGCGAGGCGCGCCGCAAGGAGATCCTGGAGAAGAAGCGCGAGGAGGCGCAGAAGGAAGCGCGGATCAAGGCCGCCAAGGCGAAGGCCGAGCGCGACGCCGCCCGGCGCGCCCAGGCTGCGCAGGCCGGCAATGCCCAGCGCAACTCCGCCGCCACCTCGCGGCAGAGCGCGACGGGCGCGGCCGCCGCGGCCAGCGACGCCAACGCCATGGCCGCCTGGAAGGGCTCCATCGCCGCAACGATCCGCGGCCGGATGAACCGCGAGGCCGCGGCCGGAACCGCCGGCGGCGTGGCCACCGTGCGGTTCACCGTGAGCCGCTCCGGCGCGGTGAGCGGCGCGGCCGTGGTCGGCAGCAGCGGGGTCGGGGTCATCGACGGCGCCGCGCTCGCGGCGGTGCGCGGCAGCCTGCCGCCCGCGCCGTCCGGGGTGACGCAGCCGAGCCTCGCGGTCACCGTGCCGCTGCGCTTCAGCCCTGGGCGCTGATTCTCGGGCGCTGATTTTCGGCGCCGACCTCGAAGGCGAAGGCCGGCATCGTTCTCCCCTCCGCCGCGTTGTCCCGCTCACAGCGGACGGCGCGGCGGATGACGGTCTTCTTCACGAGCGATACGCATTTCGGCGACCCGCGGATCCTGCGGATCGACCGGCGGCCCTTCCCGGACCTGCCGACGCACGACGCGGCGCTGGTCGAGGCCTGGAACGCCGTGGTCTCCCCCGAGGACACCGTCTGGCATCTCGGCGATTTCGCCCTCGGCCCGCCGCCGGAGCGCGTCGCGGCCCTGCTCGCCGCGCTCCACGGCCGCAAGCATCTCATCGTCGGCAACAACGACGGCCCGGCCACCCTGTCGGCGCCCGGCTGGGCCTCGGTGGCGCATTACGCCGAGACCGAGGTCGAGGGCCGCCGGCTCGTGCTGTGCCACTACGCCTTCCGGACCTGGAACGGCCTCGGCCGGGGCGCGATCAACCTGCACGGCCACTCGCACGGCCGGCTCAAGCCGATCCCGCGCCAGTACGATGTCGGGATCGACGCCCAGGGCTTGGCGCCGGTCACCCTCGACCGGATCCTCGTCTCGCGCCGCGGCCGCGCCGGACAGGCTCCCGGCCGGACGGAGGCCACCGGGGTGACGGAGAGGCCGCAGGACGGATCGCAGGCCAATTCGATCGCCCCCGAGCCGGCGGAAGGTTCCGTCAAGAAACGCGGCAGATCCCGTCAAGACGTCTCGGAACCATCGGCTTAGCGTCGCCGTTCAAAACACCGACACGGACGGCGGCGCGACGGTGGCAGCAGTGACGGCACTGCGGAACCTGCGCGTCGAGCGCTCCCTCACCTTTTCATGACCTCGGTCGAACCAGCGTCGGTCTGCCCCATGCGTCACCTCATGCGACACACCGCTCTCGCCGGCCTCGCGGCCTCCCTCGTCGGCGTCTCCCTCGTTTCCTCCGCGCTCGCCGCGCCCGGCTGCCTCGACGGCCGCCGCAAGATCCAGGAGGCCAGCGCCCTGCGCTACCAGGCCCGCCAGGAGGCGCGGCTCGGCAACCGCGACCGGGTCTGCGACACCCTCGACGAGATCGGCGACCGCTATCACGAGGCGCAGGACGCCTTCGAGGATTGCGGGGCCGACATCGTCTCGATCGACCTGCGCAGCGAGCTCCGCTCCCTGCGGGTCGCCAAGCACGTCAACCGCTGCGACTGAGCGGGCCTCAGCCCCCACCATCGACGGATCACCGTGCAACGCGGTGTTGCGAAAGCCGGAACCGCCCCGGGGACGGGTGTGGTCCCGCACCGCGAAGCGTTGCCTTAAGGCGCAGATTCACGTCAACGAAACCGATCGCCCCCGCGCCGGACGAACCCTCTCATCGGCCTCAGGAATCCTGCCATGATCACCACCGACAGCACGCTCCGCCAGCCCTCCGCCGAGATGCGGACCGGACCGTCCTTCACCGCGGCTCTGTGCGGCTTCCTCGGCAGCACCGTCGCGACGACGATGGTGATGTTCCTGCTCAGCAGCAGCGTCTGATTCGCCGCGACCGGCAGACGACCGGTTTTCAGGGCGCGACCGACCACAGGCGGCTGCGCGAGAACAGCATCTCCGGCTTGCCGACCTGCATCGCGGCCTTCGGGGCCGGGCATTGGGGGGTCGTCTCCGGGCGCGGGGGCGGGGTGACCGCCGCCTGAGCGGGCGGAACGAGACCCAGCCGCAACTGCACCGTCGGATGCCGCGCTGCGGTGATGGTGACGACGCCGGCGATGATGCAGCCGGCCATCAATCCGAGGAAGAAGTTCGTCATCTGAGGCGGGTTCCGGACCCGGTGCGGCGCGGATTGGCGACAAGGCCGGCCACGGCGAAGCACTCTCCCCCTTTCGGGGCGCCAATGGGGCAGAACCGTTGCATACCCGCTTTTAACAAACCGCATGCATGATTCGCCCAGCGCTGGCCGAGGGCGGCGCGGGGAGACCTCCGATCATGCAGTATGCGGCCAATGCCTACGCGAAAGTCGCGCGCGTGGCGCTCTCGCCTCGGGAGGCCGAAGCCGCCGTGTTGCTGAAGGCCGCCGGCCGCCTCCGGGCCCTCGGGACCCAGGTCGAGACGGGCCCGGCCCTCAACGACGCCCTCACTTTCAATCAGCGGGTCTGGACGATTCTGGCCTCCGCCGCGACCGAGCCGGGCAGCCCGCTCCCGGTCGAGGTCCGCAACGGCATGGCCCAGCTCTCTGCCTACGTGTTCCACACGATCGTCGACACGATGATCGAGCCGACGGCGGCGAAGATCGAGTCCCTGGTCTCGCTCAACAACCACATCGCCGCGGGCCTCCAGGGCGATGCCGGGCCGGGGGCGTGAGCGTCCCGGAGGCGATGTCCCCCTAGACGAATCAGCACGACCGGACGATCCGCGGATCCGCCTCTCGGCGTCGCGTGATCTCCGGAGACGTCGGAACCCCGTCCGCACCGCATCCTGCGGGGAGTGGCCGGGCGGCAGTCAGGCGGCGGTCAGGCGGTCTTGGCGATGCGCTCGCCCGGGAAGGGGGCCGATTCCCGCGCATAGGCGCGCGCCTTGAGGATCACCTCGTCGGGGATCTGCATCACCACGTCCCCGGTCTGCGGATCGGTGACCCGGAAGACGAGGCTCTGACTCTCCGCATCGCGGACATAGGCACGCCGCTCCGGTTCGGACGGCTTCGCCTCGGTGTTCTCGGGATTCACCGCGAGGGTGACCGCGGGGTCGAGCACGCGAGAGGCAGGGGCCTCGCTGCGGGGCGTCTCGGCGACGGGGCGGACGGGGGTGACGGGGGCGGTCGAGATGGGCGGCGTGGCGGCCGCAGCCCTGATCGGATCCATGGCTGCATTCCTTCGAGTTCCGGCGAGAAGCCGGCCCTCAGAAGATTGCGCGCGTCGCTACCGGAGTCTTAAGCGGCGCCGCTTGTCCCCCGGGAACGGGTGCCAGCCTCACCGATCCGTAAAGATTGCCTGAAGGTTTTTCACGAATCGCCGGCGGGTGACGGCGCGACGGACCCGTGACCGCCAGGCTTCCACTGCTGCGCGTCCTCCAGGCTGCTTCCGAACAGAGCGGAAAAGCGTTCGTCGAGCGCCGCGAAGGGGAGCCCGATCTCCCGGGCGAGGGTCGCCAACCGATCGAGCGGTGTCTCGGACAGCGCCTGATAGATCCGCGCCCGCTCGGCCTCCGAGGGCGCATCCCCGAGAAGGACCGCGCGCAGGCGCGGGGCCGGCAGCGCCCCGTAGCTGACACTGCCGTGGGCCGCGGCGGATTCCAGCGCCGTCCTCCGCTGCATCGTGCCCTCCGTTCGACCGCCCGCGGATTCCTACGCGCATCCGGTGATCGGCATCAACGCGCGGAGCGGGCGATCCCGCGCATCGCACGATGCAAAAAAGTCGGGGCAGTACACACTGCCCCGACCTGAGTTTTGGACGCGAAGCGTTTTCCCAGTCGAAGGGCGCGTTACTCCGCCGCGTCGACGTAGAGCTTGCCGCCCTCGGCCAGGAACTCCTGCGACTTGGCCGCCATGCCGGCCTCGCGCTCCGCCTCGGAGAGCGGCTTGGCTTGGCCCAGCACCACGCCGGCCTCCTCCATGGCGAGCACGTCGGCGCGCAGATCCTGCGTGATCTTCATCGAGCAGAATTTCGGGCCGCACATCGAGCAGAAATGCGCGACCTTGTGCGCGTCCTTCGGCAGGGTCTCGTCGTGGAAGCTGCGCGCCGTGTCGGGGTCGAGCGAGAGGTTGAACTGGTCCTCCCAACGGAAGTCGAACCGGGCGCGGCTGAGCGCGTCGTCGCGCAGCTGCGCGGCGGGGTGGCCCTTGGCGAGGTCGGCGGCGTGGGCGGCGATCTTGTAGGTGATCACGCCGGTCTTCACGTCGTCGCGGTTCGGCAGCCCCAGATGCTCCTTCGGCGTGACGTAGCAGAGCATCGCCGTGCCGAACCAGCCGATCATCGCCGCGCCGATGCCCGAGGTGATGTGGTCGTAGCCGGGCGCGATGTCGGTGGTCAGCGGGCCCAGCGTGTAGAACGGCGCCTCGCCGCACTCGCGCAGCTGCTTCTCCATGTTGACCTTGATCTTGTGCATCGGCACGTGGCCGGGGCCCTCGATCATCACCTGACAGCCCTTGTCCCAGGCGATCTTGGTGAGTTCGCCCAAGGTCTCCAGCTCGGCGAACTGGGCCGCGTCGTTGGCGTCGGCGATCGAGCCGGGGCGCAGGCCGTCGCCGAGCGAGAACGACACGTCGTAGGCCCGCATGATGTCGCAGATCTCGTCGAACCGCTCGTAGAGGAACGATTCCCGGTGCCCGGCGAGGCACCAGCGCGCCATGATCGAGCCGCCGCGCGAGACGATGCCGGTGGTGCGCCGCGCGGTGAGCGGCACGTGGGCGAGCCGCACGCCGGCATGGATCGTGAAGTAGTCGATGCCCTGCTCGGCCTGCTCGATCAGCGTGTCCTTGAAGACCTCCCAATCGAGCTTGAGCGGGTCGCCGCCGACCTTCTCCAGCGCCTGGTAGATCGGCACGGTGCCGATCGGCACGGGGGAGTTGCGCACGATCCACGAGCGGATGTTGTGGATGTTGCGCCCCGTCGAGAGGTCCATGACCGTGTCCGCACCCCAGCGGATCGACCAGACCAGCTTCTCGACCTCTTCCGCCGCCGAGGAGGTGACGGCCGAGTTGCCGATATTGGCGTTGATCTTCACCAGGAAGTTGCGGCCGATCGCCATCGGCTCGAGTTCGAGGTGGTTGATGTTGGCCGGGATGATGGCGCGCCCGCGGGCCACCTCCTCGCGCACGAATTCGGGGGTGATGAAGGGCGGCACCGCCGCGCCGAAGTTCTGGCCGTCCGCCAGCGCGGCCTCGGCGCGCTCCAGCATCTGCTCGCGGCAGGCGTTTTCGCGATGCGCGACGTAGATCATCTCCTCGGTGATGATCCCGGCGCGGGCGAACTCGTACTGCGTCACCATCTGCCCGGCCTCGGCCCGGCGGATCGTGCGCTCGGCCGGGCACGGGGCGACGAGCTTGTCGGCCGCGGCGAAGCCGTTGTCCTCGGGCTTCACGTCGCGGGGTTTGACCGCGGCGTAGCCGCGCCCGACGATCCAGGGCTCGCGCACCGGGGCGAGACCCTTCTCGAGGTCGATCGCCGCATCGGTCTCGGTATAGGGGCCCGACGGATCGTAGACCCGCACCGCCTCCTCCTTCGGATCGGAGAGGGCGATCTCCCGGAAGGGCACGCGGATGTCGGGCCGGCCGGGGGCCCCGGCATAGACTTTTCGCGAGCCCTGGACCGGGCCGGTGGTGACGCTGGCAGGGCTGCCGTTGGGAAGATCTTTGGGACGGACGGGTGCGTTCATCGCTGTCGCTCCTGATGGGGGAGGCGACCCGTGGTCCCGACGATGGTGCGGATGGCCGACGCTGCTTCGAGCAGCGGCCAGTGGTTCCCGTCCCTCCGCCGGTACGAGCCGGATCAGGTTCAAGGGTCAGGGCGCCAGCCCACTCTCAGCCCCTTTTCGGGGCCCCCCTCGGAACGATTCCAACCTCTGCCTCGACGCGATCCTTGTCAATCCTTTGCCGGGACCGTCCGATTCGGAGGAGACATTTTTCCGGTTCGGAAGGACTCGGCCGTGACGGCGGGAGCACGGCGCGAAAGCTTGATCGGGTGGCACGGATGCGAGCCACGGTTTCGACGAAAAACTCACCAATTGCGGCAGGAACTCCCTTTTGGCGACCGCGAGGCGCGGCTTGGGTGTGGATGACGCCCGGTCGGCGGGTGGCCATGCGCCCGCCTTTTCGCGACACACGATGGCGATGAGCACGATCATCCCTTTCCGCCGCCCTGCCCCCGCGAAACCGGCCCGCGCCGGTTGCGACGTGGCGGCCGTCGCGGGCGACCTCCTGGTCGTGCTGGATCAGCTCGAAGGGCTGGTGGCGCGGGCCGCCGTGATGGACCGGCCGCGGATCGAGGTGGAGCGCAGCGTGCAGCACCTGCTCGACGCGATCAGCGCGGTCGAGCGCGCCTCGGATACGCTGGGCGAGGGCAGCAGCATCTCCGAGCCGGCCTGACGGCAGGGCTCACGCCCCGGCGTGGAGCACGCTCGCCATGATCGTCCCGTAATGGCACGCGGTCGCGGCGAGGACGAAGCTGTGCCAGATCGCGTTCTGGAACGGCAGGCTCCGCCAGACGTGGAACACCACGCCCACCGAGTAGAGCAGGCCGCCGACGGCGAGGAAGCCGAGGGCCGACGGAGTGAGCCCCGAGATCACCGATTCGTAGGCGAGCACGCCGCTCCAGCCCAGCATCAGGTAGAGCACGATCGAGACCCGGTCCCAGCGGCCGGGCATCAGGATCTTGATGGCGATGCCGGCGAGCGCCACCGTCCAGATCAGGGCGAGCAGGATCCAGGCGACGGGGCCGGAGCCCACCAGCGCCACCACGGGCGTGTAGGTGCCGGCGATCATCAGGTAGATGAAGGCGTGGTCGAACCGGCGCAGGATCCACTTGCGCGGACTCACCGGCCACATGTTGTAGGCGGCCGACGCGCCGAGCATCGCCAGCATCGCGGTGGCGTAGACCAGCAGAGAGGCGCGCTCGATCCAGCCGAGATGCGTCAAAGTCGCGGTGACCACCAAGCAGACCGCGCCGAGAAGCCCGAGGACGAGACCCGCGATGTGAACCGCACCGTCCGCCCGCAATTCGTGCGGCGTGTAGTTCCAGGTCAGCGCAAGCGGGCGTCCGTCCTCGGCCAGAAACATCCTCTGCTCCCGTGTTGGCGAGGTATTTAATTCTATAGTGCCGCGAGTCGTTCCATCATCGAACTAACGACCAAGTGGTCTTCCACCGAAATTGTCTCCGCGACGACTGGCCTCCAACCATTGCGCCGCAAGATAAGCCAAATTTTATGCTGCATCGCAGTCGCCCGCGGCGCTGTTTCCAGCATCGGGACCGACAGCGACGGTTTCGTGACCCTGCCCGGCCGGCGAGGCAGGTTTCGCGCCAGACGGACGGGATGACGCGGGGGGGCCTCACCGGATCGGGTCGATCCTTTCGAGAGGGCGGATCCGGGCCAGGACGGGCGCCGTCAGGCGCCGCGGCCGGCGAGCGTCTCCAGGCCGATCGGCACCTCCGCCACCTCGGGCGCGGAGGCGGCGCGCACGCCCAGGCTGAGGCGGGCGTGGACGGTCGCCATGATCAGCACCGCCATGGCGAAGACCTGATGCGCGAGGCCCGCCCAGAGCGGCACCTGCAGGAGCAGGGTGACGATGCCGAGGCCCATCTGCGCGAGAGCGAGCGCGGCCACGCCCATCGCCCGGCCCGCGGCGCTGCCGGGCGCCGCGCGGACGGCCTGGATCGCGTGGGCGAGGGCCGCCAGCACCACGAGATAGGCGAAGAGGCGGTGGTTGAGCTGCACCAGGGCGACGTTGTCGACGAAGTTCTCGATCAGGGGCACCTTGTCGAACAGCACCCGGGCCGGCGGCACGAGGACGCCGTCCATGTCGGGCCAGGTATTGTAGAGCAGGCCCGCCTTCGAGCCGGCGACGAGGCCGCCGAGCCAGATCTGGATCAGCACCAGAACCGGCAGGAGGCCGGCGAAGAGCCGCACCGGCTCGGGCGCGGGGGCGAGCGCGCGGGGACGCGTGCCGGCGGCGAGCCAGACGAGGCCGGCGAGGATCAGGCTCGCGGTGGTGAGGTGGAGCGCGAGCTTGAGCGGCGCCACCGCCGTCATGCCGGGCTGGAGCCCCGAGGCCACCATGATCCAGCCGATCGCCCCCTGGAGCCCGCCGAGCAGGCCGAGGCCGAGGAGGCCGAGCAGGAGGCGGCGCCCGAGCATGCCGCGGATCCAGAACCACGCGAAGGGAAGGAAGAAGACGAGGCCGACGATCCGCCCGAGCAGGCGATGGCCCCATTCCCACCAGTAGAGCGTCTTGAAGCCGTCGAGCCCGATGCCCTGGTTGAGGATGCGGTATTGCGGCGTGTCGCGGTACTTGTCGAACTCTACCGCCCAGTCGGCGGCGTTGAGCGGCGGGACCACGCCGGTCACCGGCCGCCACTCGGTGATCGAGAGACCCGAACCGGTGAGCCGCGTCGCGCCGCCGATGGCGACCATCGCCACCACCAGCACGGCGAGCCCGTAGAGCCACGCGCGCACCGCGCCGTGTCCGGGACGGTAGGAGGCCGCCGGGACCGCATCGAAGCGGTCGAGGGTCGGATGGGTCGACAGTCTCATGGTCTCGCGCGTCAGGTCCGGCGGCCGGGAACGTTCGGGTGTGGCTTACGGGAAACAGGCCCCCGCGCGCAACGCGACCTATGACGCAGGTTGCCTGCATTGCGGCGCGGGGATCGGCCCGGTACGACCCGTCCCGGCGCCCGGACCGGCGCGCCGTCCCGACGTGAGAGAACGAAGGCCCCCATGCGCCGCCGCACGCGCACCCTGCTCGGAACTTTCGGGATCCTGGCCTTCGTGATCGTCTACGCGCCGCTCGCCATGGCGCTCGCCGACAGCCGCATCTCGGAGACCCATCCGGCGGTGCAGACGGTGATCTACTCGATCCTCGGCATCGCCTGGATCTTTCCGCTGATGCCGCTGATCCGCTGGATGGATCGGCCGGACGATTAGGGATTCGGACACGGGCGGCCCCTTTTTTCGCCGCACTCCCCGGCGAGAAGGCGGGACGTCCTACGCTCAAGGTACGTCTCCGAAGGTCGCCCGCCGCCCGATGCGCTCCTCCTCGCGCCCCTCCCCGCGCCGTCCCGCGCTCCCGTTCCGGCCCTACGGCCTCGTCGTCTCGCTGCTGATGCTCGCCGCGCCGGTCCTGGCCCAGCCAGCGGCTGCCCAGGGGACGCCGCGCTCGATGGCGGAATGCGAGCGGCTGAAGAACGACCTCGCCTACAACCAGTGCCTCGCCATGTTCGGGCCGCCCGCCCGGAACGTGGCGAGCAGCGGCGGCTATGTCGGCGGCGGTGACGCCGCCTCCGGCACCTCCTCGGTCGCCTCGACCGCGACGATCCCCGGCATCCCCTCGATCGAGGAGCCCGACGTCGAGCCGGTGCGGCGCCGGGGCCGGCGCTCCGGCCGCCGCGGACGGGCCAGCGCCAGCTTCACCGTCGGCAGCGCCGATACGGCCGTGGGCGAGTCGGAGGGCGGCTCGTCCCGCTCGCGCCGCCGCCGCCGCTGACGCCGAACCTCACGCCACGTTGAGACGCCGCCCGCGGTTCCAGGCCAGGAACGGCACGCCCGACAGGAGGCTCGCCAGCGCGGCGTCGCTCTGGTGCAGGCCGTTCACCGAGACCCGCGGCAGGGCGTGGCGATGCTCCGCATGCTCCGCGAACAGATGGCCCGGCCGGGTCGTCACCGCGGTGGCGAAGCCGCGTTTTTTCGCGAGGTCGAACTCGCGCGGTCCCGCGGAGGTCGGGTCGCCCACCGGATAGGACAGGTGGCGCACCGGGCGGTCGAGCTCCGCCTCGATCCGCGCCCGGCTCCCGGCGATCTCCCGCTCCGCGACGGCGGCCTCGTGCTTGGCGAGCATCGGGTGCGAGAGCGTGTGCGCGCCGATGGTGACGCCCGGATCGCGGGCGAGCGCGCGCAGGTCGTCCCAGGTCAGGCAGAGTTCGCGGGCGAGCCCGCCCGGCGCGAACCCGGCCTCGCAGCACAGGCGCGCGATCTCGTCGAGCAGCACCGGCTCCGGGCCGGCGCGAAGGGTGCGGTAGACGGTCTCGAAGGCGGCCGTCTTCTCCGCCTCGGTCCGGGCCGGCAGAACCGGTCCGGAGCCGACCCGCACCGCGTCGAGCCGGGCGACCGCCCGCTCCAGTTCGAGCCACCACAGCCGCCCGCGCCCGTCGGCGAAATCGCTGGTGACGAACAGCGTCCAGGGCGCGCCGTGCCGGGCCAGGACGGGCCGGGCGTGCTCGACGTTGTCGCGATAGCCGTCGTCGAAGGTCAGCACCGCGAAGGGGCGCCCGGTCTCCGGGGCCGCGAGCCGCTCGGGCACGTCGTCGAGACCGACGAGTTCGAAGCCGCGGGCGGCCAACAGGGTCAGCGTCCGGTCGAGGAAGGCCGGGGTGATCGAGAGGAGGGCGTTCGGCGCGAAACCGGGCGCCGGCTCCGGGCGCACGTGGTGGAAGGTCAGGATCACGCCGCGCCCGCGGGCGGCGGGGGCGAGCCAGCGGTCGGCCCCTGTGGCGGCGATGGCGTGAAAGCCGGCGCGGAACAGGCTGTGTCGGGTGCGGGGCGAGAGCATGGCGCGTCACGGCTCGAAACGCCGGGCGATCCCGGCATCGTCGCGAGCCTAGCGGCGGACGCGAAAAGCTTTCGTTACCCATCCCCGCAGATCGCACCCTTGCGTCAACCCGGGCTTGAGGACGAACCGGACAGGGTTCGCCGCAGGGTTTTTTCGCGCGGCCTGTCCGTGACGGGCATGCGCGCCGGGGATGATGGGCCGGGGGATAGGGGCATGGTGGCTCTCGCCGAGGATCTGGGGCAACCCGCGCGCGCGGCGGCGCGGCGGGGCGGCCTCACCGCCGAGGTGTTTTCCGATCTCGCCGCGGTCGAGGGGCTGTGGCGAGACCTCGAAGCCGACCCCGCCGTCCTGATGACGCCCTACCAGCGCTTCGACTGGGTGGCGGCCTATCGCGGCGCCGGGATCGATGCGGGCGAGGCGACCTGCATCCTCGTGCTGCGCGACGGGCTCGGGCGGGCGCGGGTGCTGCTCCCGCTCACCGTCGGGCGCCAGGGCCCGTTGCGGGTCGCGCGGGTGGTCGGCGACCGGCACGCCAACTTCCACATGCCGCTCTTCGCCTCCCGCGAGGCGGCGGCGATGCCGGCCGGGGATCTCACCTCGGCGCTGGTCGAGGCCGGCCGCGCGGCGGGCATCGACGCCTTCGCCTTCCGTAACCAGCCGCGCTTCTGGGACGGGACCCCGAACCCGCTGGCCGGCGGCGGCCTGCCGGCGCCGAGCGACGCCTACGGCATGCTGCTCGGCCCCGACGCCGAGGCCACCCTGCGCCGGGTGTTCAGCGGCGACACCCGCAAGAAGCTGCGGGCCAAGGAGCGCAAGCTCGTCGAGTTCCTGGGGCCGGTCGAGCACCGCGTCGCCGGGACGCCGGAGGCCGCGGCCGAGATCCAGGCGGTGTTCTACGCGCAGAAGGCGGCGCGCTTCGCCGGCCTCGGGGTCGCCGACCCCTACGCGGACGCGGCGGTGCGCCGCTTCATCGCCGCCGCGACCGCGCCGGGCGGCGCGGGCGGCGCGCCGGCCATCGAGGTCCACGCCCTGGTGGCGAGCGAGAGCGGGCGCATCCTGGCGACCTTCGGCGGCGCGGTGGACGGCGCCCGCTTCTGCGGGATGTGGACCTCGTTCGACACCGATCCCGAACTCGGCCGGTTCAGCCCCGGCGAGATCCTGCTGCACCGGCTCGTCGGCGATCAGGCCGCGCGGGGCCGGAGCGCCCTCGACCTCGGCGTCGGCGAGGCGGGCTACAAGGCCAAGACCTGCGACGAGACCATCGAACTCGTGGAGCAGACCCTTCCGGTGAGTCCGGCGAGCCACGCGCTCGCCCTCGCCTCACGGGTCGCGGTGCGGCTCAAGCACCGGATCAAGCGCTCGCCGCGGCTCTGGGCGGCGGCCCAGGGCCTGCGGCGGCGGCTCGGGCGGTCCGCCGCCGGAGCCTGACGGATCAGTTTCCGCGGTTGATGATGGAGGGCAGCGAGGGCTGCGTGTAGGTGCGGTTCACGTCCCGGCGGGTCTGGGTGCCGTTGGTGTCGGAGGACTGACGGAAGTTGCTCGGCTCGAAGCTCGAGGACAGGCTGCGGCCGCCGGAATCGGCGCTGTTGCAGGCCGACAGCCCGCCGGCGAGGACGGCGGCGGCGAGGACGAGGAGCGTGGGGCGCATGGGGACTTCCTGTCGGAGGCGGGGCGGCCCCGCGGGTCGGACGGCAGGCGTGCCGCGCTCCGCCCGCCCTCGGCAAGGAAAAAGTCGCGGCGCGGGAGCGCTGCCGTGCGATCCCGCGCCGAGTGTGACCTATTCAGCGTGACCGGTTCAGCGTGACCTATTCGGCCGCCGCCTTGAGGTAGCGGGCCGGGTCGTAGTTGAGGATCGGCCCGAGCCAGCGCTCGACCGCGGCGACATCCATGCCCTTGCGCAGGGCGTAATCCTCGACCTGGTCGCGCTCGACCTTGGCGACGCCGAAATAATGCGCCTCCGGATGGGCGAGGTAGAGGCCCGAGACCGAGGAGCCCGGCCACATGGCGTAGGACTCGGTCAGCTTCACGCCGATGCGGCTCTCCGCCTTGAGGAGGTCGAACAGCGTGACCTTCTCGGTGTGGTCGGGCTGGGCCGGGTAGCCCGGCGCGGGCCGGATGCCGTCGTACTTCTCGTGCACCAGCTCATCCGCGGTGAAGGCCTCGTCGGGGGCGTATCCCCAAAACTCCCGGCGGACCCGCTCGTGCATGCGCTCGGCGAAGGCTTCGGCGATGCGGTCGGCGAGCGCCTTGACGAGGATCGAGCGGTAATCGTCGTTGGCCCGCTCGAAGCGCTCACTGATGCGCACCTCCTCCAGCCCCGCGGTGACGACGAAGGCGCCGACATAGTCGGCGATGCCGGTCTCGGCCGGCGCCACGAAGTCGGAGATGCAGGTGTTGGCGCGCCCGTCCCGCTTCGACAGCTGCTGGCGCAGGCCGTGGAAGGTCGCCAGCGTCTCCTGCCGGCTTTCGCCGGTGAAGAGCCGGATGTCGTCGCCGACGCTGTTGGCCGGCCAGAAGCCGATCACCGCCTTCGGGTTGAACCAGCGCTCCTCGACGATCTGCTTCAGCATCGCCTGCGCGTCCTCGAACAGCGCCTTGGCCGCCGGCCCCTGCTCCGGATCATCGAGGATCGCGGGGAAGCGGCCCTTGAACTCGTAGGTCTGCAGGAACGGCGTCCAGTCGATGTAGGGGACGAGATCGGCCACCTCGTAGGAGCCGTAAACGCGGGTGCCGGTGAAGCTGGGCTTCGCCGGCTTGTAGCCCGACCAGTCGACCTTGAAGGCGTTGGCGCGCGCCTTGGCGATCGGCAGGCGCTGCTTGTCGGCCTCCGAGCGGCGATGGGCGTCGGCCACCTTGGCGTACTCGGCCCGCACCCGCTCGATGGTCGATCCGCGGGTCTCCTTCGAGATCAGGCTGGAGACGACGCCGACGGCGCGGCTCGCATCGGTGACGTAGACCGCCTGACCCTTCTCGTAGGCCGGGTGGATCTTCACCGCCGTGTGGACGCGGCTGGTGGTGGCGCCGCCGATCAGGAGCGGCATCTCCATGCCCTCGCGCTCCATCTCGGAGGCGACGTGGACCATCTCGTCGAGGGACGGCGTGATCAGCCCCGAGAGACCGATGATGTCGACGTTCTCGCGCTTGGCCGTCTCGAGGATCTTGGCGGCCGGCACCATCACGCCGAGATCGATGATCTCGTAGTTGTTGCAGGCGAGCACGACGCCGACGATGTTCTTGCCGATGTCGTGGACGTCGCCCTTCACGGTCGCCATCAGCACCTTGCCCGCGGCCTGGCGCTGGCCGGTGCCGCCGTTGGCCCGCTTCTCCTCCTCCATGAAGGGTTCGAGATAGGCCACCGCCTGCTTCATCACGCGGGCGGACTTCACCACCTGCGGCAGGAACATCTTGCCCGAGCCGAACAGGTCGCCGACCACGTTCATGCCGGCCATCAGCGGGCCCTCGATGACGTGGAGCGGGCGCTCGGCCTCTTGGCGTGCCTCCTCGGTGTCGGCGACGATGTACTCGGTGATGCCGTTGACCAGCGCGTGCTCGATGCGCTTGGCGACCGGGGCCTCGCGCCACGACAGGTCGGCGGTCTTGGCCTGGGCCGAGGCGCCGGTCTTGAACCGCTCGGCGGCCTCCAGCAGGCGCTCGGTCGAATCCTCGCGCCGGTTGAGGACGACGTCCTCGCAGAGTTCGCGCAGCTCCGCCGGGATCTCGTCGTAGACCGCGAGCTGGCCCGCGTTGACGATGCCCATGTCCATGCCCGCCTTGATGCAGTGGAACAGGAACACCGCGTGCATCGCCTCGCGCACCGGTTCGTTGCCGCGGAAGGCGAAGGACAGGTTCGAGACGCCGCCCGAGATGTGGGCGTGGGGGAGCGTCTCGCGGATCGTGCGGGTCGCCTCGATGAAGGCGACGCCGTAGGGGTTGTGCTCCTCGATGCCGGTGGCGACGGCGAAGATGTTGGGGTCGAAGATGATGTCTTCCGGCGGGAAGCCGACCTGCTCGGTCAGGATCTTATAGGCGCGGGTGCAGATCTCGACCTTGCGCTCGTAGCTGTCGGCCTGCCCCTGCTCGTCGAAGGCCATCACGACCACCGCGGCGCCGTAGGAGCGGCACACCTTCGCGTCGTGGATGAACTTCTCGATGCCCTCCTTCATGGAGATCGAGTTCACGATCGGCTTGCCCTGGAGGCATTTCAGCCCGGCCTCGATCACCTCGAACTTCGAGGAATCGACCATCACCGGCACGCGGGCGATGTCGGGCTCGGCGGCCACGAGGTTGAGGAACTCGACCATCGCCTTCTGCGAGTCGAGCAGGCCCTCGTCCATGTTGACGTCGATGACCTGGGCGCCGGCCGCGACCTGATCGCGGGCGACGTCCAGCGCGGCGGCGTAGTCGCCGTTGGTGATGAGCTTCCTGAACTTGGCCGAGCCGGTGACGTTGGTGCGCTCGCCGACGTTGACGAAGGGAATCTCCTTCGTGAGCACGAACGGCTCCAGGCCCGAGAGCCGCATCAGCCGCGGGATCTCCGGGATCTCGCGGGGCTTCTTGTCGGCGACGGCCTCACTGATCGCGCGGATATGGTCCGGCGTGGTGCCGCAGCAGCCGCCGACCATGTTGACGAGGCCGGAGGCGGCAAACTCGCCCACCAGCTTGCCCATCGCCTCCGGGCTCTCGTCGTAGAGGCCGAACTCGTTGGGGAGACCCGCATTCGGATAGGCGCAGACCAGCGTGTCGCAGATGCGGGACAATTCGGCGATGTGGCCGCGCATCTCCTTGGCGCCGAGCGCGCAGTTGAGGCCGAAGGTCAGCGGATCGGAGTGGCGCAGGGAGTTCCAGAAGGCGGCCGGCGTCTGGCCCGAGAGGGTGCGACCCGACAGGTCGGTGATCGTGCCCGAGATCTGGATCGGCAGGCGGATGCCGGTCTCGTCGAACACCTGCCACGCGGCGGCGATGGCGGCCTTGGCGTTCAGCGTGTCGAAGATCGTCTCGATCAGGATGAGTTCGGCGCCGCCGTCGATGAGGCCGCGCACCTGCTCGACATAGGCCTGCTTCACCTGGTCGAAGGTCACGGCGCGGTAGCCGGGATTGTTCACGTCCGGCGAGATCGACAGCGTGCGATTGGTCGGGCCGATGGCGCCGGCGACGAACCGGCGGCGGCCGTCCTTCGCTTCCGCGAGCTTCGCCGCCTGGCGGGCGAGCCGCGCGCCTTCCGCGTTCAGCTCGTGGATGATCGATTCCATGCCGTAATCGGCCTGGGCGATCGTGGTGCCGGAGAAGGTGTTGGTCTCGCAGACGTCGGCGCCGGCGAGGAAGTAGTCGAGGTGGATCTGCCGGATCGCGTCGGGCTGCGTCAGGATCAGCAGGTCGTTGTTGCCCTTCTGATCGTGGCCGTGATCCTTGAAGCGGTCTGCGCGAAAATCCTCTTCCGTGAATTTCAGGCGCTGGATCACCGTGCCCATCGCCCCGTCGAGGACGAGGATCTTCTCGGACGCACGCTGGCGCAGCGCGCGCTCGATCTCGGTGCCGTCGACGGGGGGGAAGGTGGTCATCGGGTCTCTCGGGCAATCGACATGAGCATCGGCGGAGCCGAACGACATCCGCTCCGATGGGGAACTGACGGCAGTTTCAGGAGCGCGATTCGAGAGACGCGAGCCGTCTCTCGATGATCTCCAGGCGTTCTTCGACCTCGGCTGCGGCGTAGCGCCCGAGAACGGACTCGCCGTTGATGGCCTCCCGCATGTTCGCGAGACGACCTTCGATCCGCTCAAGTCGCTCGTTCACCGTCGTGAACTGGCGCTCGTTGTTCAGACCGAGATCTTTGATCTCGGCGCGCATTTCCCGCAGGAGCGGCAGGATCATGTCTTGCGGGTCGGCCACGGCTGATTCTCCGAAAGTCCGCCTTGATTTAAGCCGCCGCCTTCGCCGTTGCCACCTTCGCCGGCGCCTGCGAGCGCAGGCCCAAGAGGTGGCAGATGGCGTAGACGAGATCCGAGCGGTTCATCGAGTAGAAGTGGAAGTCCTCCACGCCCTCGTCGACGAGGTCGAGCACCTGCTCGGCGGCCACCGCGGCGGCGACGAGGCGACGGGTCTCCACGTCGTTGTCGAGGCCCTCGAACCGGGCGGCGAGCCAGTACGGCACCGAGGCGCCGGTGCGGCGGGCGAAGTTGGCCGCCTGCTTGAAGTTCTGCACCGGCAGGATGCCGGGGATGATCGGGATCTCGATCCCGGCCGCGCGCACCTTGTCGCGATAGCGCAGATAGATCTCGTTATCGAAGAAGAACTGGGTGATCGCCTGGTCGGCGCCGGCATCGACCTTCGCCTTCAGGGCGTCGATGTCGGCGTCGAGCGAGGCGGCCTCCGGGTGCTTCTCCGGGTAGGCCGAGACCGAGACCTTGAAGTCGCCGATCCGCTTGATGCCGGCGACCAGGTCGCAGGTCTGAGCGTAGCCGCCGGGATGCGGCCGGTAGGTGTGGCCGACGCCCTCGGCCGGGTCGCCGCGCAGGGCCACGATGTGGCGCACGCCCGCATCCCAGTAGGACTGCACCACCGCGTCGATCTCCTCGCGGGTGGCGTTGACGCAGGTGAGGTGGGCAGCGGGCTTGAGGCTGGTCTCGCGCACCATGCGCGCCACGGTGTTGTGGGTGCGCTCGCGGGTGGAGCCGCCCGCGCCGTAGGTCACGGACACGAATTTCGGCTGGAGCGGCGCGAGGCGCTCGATCGAGGACCAGAGGATGTTTTCCATCTCCTCGGTCTTGGGCGGGAAGAACTCGATCGAGACGCGGATCGGGCGGAAGCCGTCGCGGCTGGCGCGGTGCCGGGAATCGCTGGGCATCTGTCGTCCCCTTTTTGAAATCGTTGCGTCGTGCGGGGCCGCGGCTCAGGCCACGGCGCGTTCGGGAGTCACCGTCCCGATTCCGGCGGAGGCATCGTGCGCCAGCCAGAGCGTGACGGTGAGAGGCAGTGCGGTGCCGTCCTCGGGCGCGAGGTCGCGGCTCTCGACGGCGCCGAGACCCGCCTGGACCAGCCAGCCCGTGACCTGGTCGGCCGCGAAGCCGAGGCGGCGGTGGGCCTGGCTCTCGCGCAGCTGTTCGAGGTTGTGCGGTGCAAAATCGACGACGAGAAGGCGCCCGCCCGGCGCGACGAGGCGAGCCGCCTCGCGCAGCGCCCGGGCCGGGTCGTCGAGATAGTGCAGGACTTGGTGCAGCACCACGAGGTCGAAGCCGCCGCGGCCGAAGGGCGGCGCGTGCAGGTCGCCCTGGCGCAGATCGACTCGCGACAGGCCGAGCCGTTCGAGGTTCGCCCGGGCGACGGAGAGCATGGCGTGGCTCGAATCGAGCCCGGTGGCGCGGCCGGCGAGCGGCGCCAGCAGGCCGAGCATCTTGCCGGTGCCGGTGCCGAGATCGACCACGTGGCGGATCGGCCGGTCGCCAAGGACGTCGAGCACCGCCGCCTCGACGGTGGCCTCGGGCACGTGCAGGGAGCGCAGGCCGTCCCATTTGGGCGCGAGCCGGGCGAAGAAGGCCTGCGCGGCCTCCGCGCGCTGGGCCCGGACCGAGTCGAGCCGGGCACGGTCCTCCGAGAGCGGCGGGGCCGCGTGCTCCAGCGCCGAGATCAGCGGCTCGACGAAACCGATGGCCGCCTCGCGCAGGCGAAAAAACGCCCAGGCCCCCTCGCGGTGGCGCTCGATCAGGCCGGATTCGACCAGAAGCTTGAGGTGGCGCGAGATGCGCGGCTGCGACTGGCCGAGGATGTCGGTGAGGTCGGAGACCGAGAGTTCGCCCTCGGCCAGCAGCGCCAGGATGCGCAGCCGCGTCTCCTCCGCCGCCGCCCGCAACACGGCGAGCGCCTCGGCGAAGGGCACCGGGGCCGGGTCGAGGCTGTTCCTCGGGCTGCTCTCGCTAGACATAAAGATATCTTTATGTGCGTAGCTGGCTCGGCGCAAGAGGGTTTCGTGAGTCCGCATCGACGCGTTGGATAGGGCGGGGTTCCCTCATACGGTTTCCGGTTGATCACTTCGGGTTTGCCCGCACTCCGTCATCGCGAGCGTCAGCGAAGCGATCCAGAGCGCGACCTATCCGGATTATGCGGAGCCCTGGATTGCCACGGCTTCGCCTCGCAATGACGAAGGAGAGACCGAAGCGATCAAACGGAAATGCTATCAGTCGTCATTCCGGGTTCCACTGCGCGGCTCCGGAACGACAGGCCTGCGCGGGAGAGGCGATGGTCCATCCTGAACCCGCCGGCGCCCGGAGCGCCGCCGGCCGCTACTGATAGGCCTGCTTCAGGTCGAGCGAGCAGCGGACGCCGACCTCGGCGTAGCCCGTGTCGAGCCACGCCTTCGCCGCGGCGCGGCCCTTGTCGCGCAGGCGCTCGATGACCCGCCAGCGGGCGTCGAGGCGCGTGGAGGCGGCGTAGTCGTCGAGCCGATCGGTCCCGTCGATCCGGTGCAGGAACACCCGCTCCAGGCCCGGCACCGCCTGCCCTCCCTCCTCGATCAGGCCATGGACGAAGTCGATGGCGCGCAGTTCCCGCATCAGGTTGGCGTTGAAGGTGATCTCGTTGAGGCGGTTCTGGATGTCCTGCGACGTGCGCGGCGTCTCACGGCGCTCGACCGGGTTGATCTGCACCAGCAGGATGTCGCGGGTGCTCGCCCCGTGCAGCGGGTAGAGCGCCGGATTGCCGAGATAGCCGCCGTCCCAGTAGGGCACGCCGTCGATCTCCACCGCCTGGAACACGGTCGGCAGGCAGGCCGAGGCCATGAGATGGTCGGCGGTCAGCCGCTCGCGCTCGAACACGGCGAGCTTGCCGGTCCAGACATTGGTGGCGGAGACGAACACGTTCGCGGTCTCGGCCGCGCGCAGGCGGTCGAAATCGACCGTGCGCTCCAGCGCCCCGCGCAGGGGATTGATGTTGAGCGGATTGGTCTTGTAGGGGCCGGGATTGAGCACCCTCAGCCACGCTTCCATGAAGGGATTGCCCTTCCAGACATGGAAGAGGCCGTCGATCCAGTTCTGCTGGACCGGCTTCAGGTCGGCATCGAGGCTCGCCTCGCGCCAGAATCGTTCGAGCGCCGCCCGCGCCCCGTCGGGGCCGCCCGCGAGCCAGCCGTCCACGAGGACGACGGCGTTCATCGCCCCCGCGCTCGCGCCCGTCACCGCCTCGAAGGCGAGGCGCCCGTCCTCGATCAGCGCATCGAGCACGCCCCAGGTGAAGGCGCCGTGCGAGCCGCCGCCCTGGAGCGCCAGCGAGACCGCCTTCTCGGCCCGCGGCCCGGCGAGCCCGCGGAAGCCGTTTCCGACCCGCGTCGAATCGGCGATCGGGGCGGGCACGGCGGTCGCTGGGTTGTGGGCGTCGTCGGCTTGGGCGTCCTCGGCTTGGGCGTCGTCGGCTTGGGCGTCGTCGGCTTGGGCGTCCTCGGCTTGGGCGTCCTCGGCTTGGGCGTCCTCGTGCGGCACGTCGGGCCGGCCGCCGTCGAGGGCCGGATCGGGGGGAGAGCTGTCCATGCTGCCTCGCACGGTTGTTGCGGTGCACCCATAGATGGTGCGTCGCGATAAAAAGCCTGTGCGGTTCTTTGCCTCGCGCGTCGGCGATGCCATATGAGATAGCGCGCGTGGCGGCCTCCGCATCGTTTGCCTGCCTCTTGGCCTTGCATCCTTGCATCCTTGCATCCGCACGGCACACGCTCGACATCCCGCTCGGGATGCGACATGGAAGCGGCCTTGTATCGAGGCGCGCTGCGCATCCGTTCGCGCGGGCGCGGCGCGGCCAGGATCCCCAGGTCGCGGATCGCGCCGGATTCGGATAGGATCGTTTCCGCGCCCGCGGGACGTCCGAGACCGGCACGCGCGGACGAAACCTGACCCGCGAAGGCACGATGGAAGTCATGGAAGCTCCCGACGCCCTGGCAAACCCGCTCGAATCCCGGAGCCCGAACATGAAGGGGCCGGAGATCGCGGGGCCGGCACCGCGCCACCGCACCGTCGGCGTGCAGATCGGACAGGGCGAGGGGGCGGTCACCGTCGGCGGCGGCGCGCCGATCGTCGTCCAGTCGATGACCAACACCGACACCGCCGACATCGACGGCACCGTGGCCCAGGTCGCCCAGCTCGCCCGCGCCGGCTCGGAGCTGGTGCGCATCACCGTCGATCGCGACGAGGCGGCGGCGGCGGTGCCGAAGATCCGCGAGCGGCTCGACCGCATCGGCTGCCACGTGCCGCTGGTGGGCGACTTCCACTATATCGGCCACAAGCTCCTGTCCGACCATCCGGCCTGCGCCGAGGCACTCGCCAAGTACCGGATCAATCCGGGCAATGTCGGCTTCAAGGAGAAGAAGGACACGCAGTTCTCGACCATCGTCGAGCAGGCGATCAAGTACGGCAAGACCGTGCGCATCGGCGCGAACTGGGGCTCGCTCGACGGCGAGCTCCTGACGCACCTGATGGACGAGAACGCCCGCTCGCCGACTCCGATCGACGCCCGCGCGGTGATGCGCGAGGCGATGGTGCAGTCGGCCCTGACCTCGGCCGACCGCGCGGTGTCCCTCGGCCTGCCCAAGGACCGCATCATCCTCTCGGCCAAGGTCTCGGCGGTGCAGGACCTGATCGCGGTCTACCGCGAGGTGGCGCGCCGCTCCGACTACGCGATCCATCTCGGCCTCACCGAGGCCGGCATGGGCTCGAAGGGCATCGTCGCCGCCTCCGCCGCCATCGGCGTGCTGCTGCAGGAGGGCATCGGCGACACGATCCGCTACTCGCTGACGCCGGAGCCCGGCGGCGACCGGACGGTCGAGGTGAAGGCGGCGCAGGAACTCCTGCAGACCATGGGTTTCCGGACCTTCGTGCCGCTTGTCGCCGCCTGCCCCGGCTGCGGCCGCACCACCTCGACGACCTTCCAGGAACTGGCCCGCGACATCCAGAACTGGATCACCACCTCCATGCCGGAGTGGAAGAAGACTTATCCGGGGGTCGAGGGCCTCAACGTCGCGGTGATGGGCTGCATCGTCAACGGACCCGGTGAGTCGAAGCACGCCGATATCGGCATCTCGCTGCCCGGCACCGGCGAGAGCCCGAGCGCCCCGGTCTTCATCGACGGCAAGAAGGCGATGACCCTGCGCGGCGCGACCCTCGCCAAGGATTTCGAGACGATCGTGATCGACTACATCGAGCGCCGTTTCGGCCAGGGCAAGCGCGACGCCGCCGAGTGAGTCTTTCCGGTGAGACGGCCGCCTTCATCCCCCGCGCGGGTGGATGGGGCGGCCGTCTTTCCGTTTCGGGTCGGGACGCCTGCTCCGATCCGCGTTCCGCCTTTCCGGCCGTCGTGACGTCCGGTCCGAGCCCCGCGAGCCGACCCCGCCCCGCCCGGCCTCCGGCGAGCCGCCCTTACGCGGCCCGATCGTCGTGTCGGCGTGGTCGATTGGCACCACCGACGCATTTCCTTCATGCGCCTCCGCCACATCCGGTCGGACGACGCACGAGCCCAGGCAAGCCTGCCCGATGACCCAGCCTGCCAGCCCAAGTGCCGCGAATTCGGGCGCCGCGAGTTCGAGCGTCGCGAATTCGAGCGCTGAGAACCCGACGGCCGCGCCCGTCGTGGACGGTCCGGCCCCCGGCGAGGGCGGCCCGGTCGCGGCCTCGGCCGGGGCGCACGATCCCACCGACGCTTCGGCCGAGGGCCACTCCAAGGCCGGCTTCTGGGCGCTCACCGTCGGCTCCGTCGGCGTGGTCTACGGCGATATCGGCACGAGCCCGCTCTACGCCTTCCGCGAGGCGCTCGGCCCCTCGCGCACCGACGGCATCCTTCTCGCCGAGGAGGTGATCGGCACCGCCTCACTGATCATCTGGGCGCTGCTCCTGATCGTCACGATCAAGTACGTCGCGATCCTGCTGCGGATGGACAACAACGGCGAGGGCGGCATCCTCTCGCTCATGGCCCAGGCCCGCCACGCGCTCGGCGGCTCCAAGATCGTGTTCATGCTGGGCCTGCTCGGCGCCTCGCTGTTCTACGGCGATTCCGTCATCACGCCGGCGATCTCGGTGCTCTCGGCGGTGGAGGGCCTCAAGCTCGTCACCCCGGCCTTCAGCGACTACGTCCTGCCGATCACGGTGGCGATCATCCTCGGCCTGTTCGCGGTCCAGAGCCACGGCACGGCGCGGGTCGCAACCTTCTTCGGGCCGGCCATGGTGGTGTGGTTCCTGGCCATGGCCGCGGCGGCGCTGCCCCACATCGCCGGCAATCCGGGCGTGCTCGCCGCCTTCAATCCCTGGTACGCGCTGCATTACCTCCTCGGCCACGGCACCGGCGCCCTGGTGGCGCTCGGCGCCGTCTTCCTGGCGGTGACCGGCGCCGAGGCGCTGTTCGCCGATCTCGGCCATTTCGGGCGCCGCCCGATCCAGGTGGCGTGGCTCGGCCTCGTCGCCCCCTGCCTCGTCCTGAACTATCTCGGCCAGACCGCCCTGGTGCTGGCCAAGCCCGAGACCACCGATCCGTTCTACCAGCTCGTGCCGGAATGGGGTTTGATCCCGATGGTGCTGCTGGCCACCATCGCCACCGTGACGGCGAGCCAGGCGGTGATCACCGGCGCCTTCTCCCTGTCGCGGCAGGCGATCCAGCTCGGCATGCTGCCGCGCATGGAGATCCGCCACACCTCCGAGGCGCATTCCGGCCAGATCTACCTGCCGCAGATCAACACCCTGCTCTGCCTCGGCGTGGTGATCCTCGCGGTCACCTTCCGCTCCTCCTCGGCGCTGGCCTCCGCCTACGGCATCGCCGTGACCGGAACGATGCTGCTCACCGCCAGCATGGCCTACGTGGTGCTGTGGAAGGTCATGCGGTTCTCGCCGCTGGTCTCGGCGGCGATCATCATGCCCTTCATCGTGCTGGAAACCCTGTTCCTGCTCTCGAACCTGCTGAAGCTGCACGAGGGGGGCTACGTGCCGCTGATGCTGGCCGGCGGCCTGATGCTGATGATGTGGACCTGGGTGCGGGGCGTCACGATCCTGTTCAACAAGACCCGCAAGACCGACGTGCCGCTGATCGAGCTCGTCGGCATGCTGGAGAAGAGCACCTCCTACCAGCGGGTGAAGGGCACGGCGGTGTTCCTGACGAGCGATCCCGAGATCGCGCCCGCCGCGCTCCTGCACAACATGAAGCACAACAAGGTGATCCACGAGAAGAACGTGGTGCTCACCGTCGAGACCATGGACCGGCCCCGGGCGACGCAAGGGGAGCGGGTGCGGATCGAGCCCGTCGGCTTCGGCTTCTACCGGGTGGTGATGCGCTTCGGCTTCATGGAGACGCCCAACATCCCGCGCACCCTGACGCTGCTGAAGCGCGAGGGCTTCAAGTTCGACATCATGTCGACCTCGTTCTTCCTGTCGCGCCGCTCGATCCGCCCGGCCGCCCATTCCGGCATGCCGCTGTGGCAGGACCGGATCTTCATCACGCTGGCCAAGAACGCCAACGACGCCACGGACTTCTTCCAGATCCCGACCGGCCGCGTCGTCGAAGTGGGCACCCAGGTGACCGTCTGACGATCACGCGCTGACGGTCACGCTCTCGCATCCGGCGCCGGTGCCGCGCCGGGAGCGTCGGACGGGTTTCGTCCGAAAACAACACGGGAAGGTTGCGCCAAGTCCTGTGGCTGGCTCGCTACAGGGCGGTGATTTGCGCGCGACTGTCTTGCGTCCGCGCGCACCGTCTCGTACGGCTGCGCTTGCGAAAAGCAAGCAACAACAACAGTTTAGCATAATTCCAAACAACCGACCGGTCTCGTTCCGCGCGTTCCTGCGGAGGCGGTTGGCTGCCGGACAAAAGGGGTCAGGCGTATGGGCTCGGTTCGCACTCTCGTCGGCGTCCGCGCCCTGCGGACGATGGCGCTGGCAGGCGCCTCACTCCTCGCGCTCACCGTCGGCGCCGCGGCGCAGCAGGCGAGCGCGCGGCTGGAAGAGCTGTCGGTCGAGGGCAGCGGCCGGGGCGCCGGCGCCACCGGCGGCGGCCAATCGGCCCAGCGCGGCCCCGACGGACGGGCGGCGCCGGAGGATCCGCGCGGCCCGGTCACGGGCTACGTCGCAACCCGCTCCGCCACCGCGACCAAGACCAACACCCCGCTGATCGAGACCCCGCAATCGATCACCGTGGTCGGCCGCGAGCAGATCGACGCGCAGAAGGCGCAGACGCTCACCCAGGCGACGCAGTACACCGCCGGCGTCTATTCCGGCACCTTCGGTGCCGACACCCGCGTCGATTACTTCACCCTGCGCGGCTTCATCGCGAGCGATTACGGCATCTACCGCGACGGTCTGCAGGTGCTGAACTACGGCTTCGGCACCTTCAAGGTCGAGACCTTCGGCCTGGAGCGGATCGAGGTGCTGCGCGGCCCCGCGGCCGTGCTGTTCGGCGCGGGGAATCCGGGCGGCATCATCAACCAGATCACGAAGCGCCCCACGACCCAGCCCTTCGGCTACGTCGAGGTCGGCGGCGGCTCGTTCGGGCAGGTCTACGGCGCCTTCGACATCGGCGGCCCCGCCGACGATTCCGGTCACTGGTTCTATCGCCTGACGGGCTTTGGGCGGCAGGGCGGGACCCAGGTCGACGGCGCGCCCGACGACCGGGCCTACATCGCGCCGGCCCTCACCTACCGTCCGGACGCGGGCACCTCGCTCACCGTCCTGACGAGCTACCAGCGCGACTCGACCGCGGTCACGGCGAACTTCCTGCCCTATCTCGGCACCGCGCGGCCCAACCTGAGCGGCTTGCGCATCCCGCGCTCGCTCAATGTCGGCGACCCGGCCATCAACACCTTCCAGCGTGAGCAGGCCTTCGCGGGCTACGAGTTCGAGCACGCCTTCAACGAGACCTGGAGCTTCCGCCAGAACCTCCGCTACTCGTTCAGCGACGCCTTCCAGAACTCCTACCTCAACCAGACCGGCTACGCCGACGCGGCGCAGACGCAGCTGGCGCGCTACCAGTTCCTGACGAGTTCGAAGGTCGGGATCTTCCAGGTCGACAACCAGGCCGAGGCGCGCTTCTTCGACGGCTACTTCGCCCACGACCTCCTGATCGGCCTCGACTACAAGCGCTACGACCTGCACGACAACCAGGGCACCAACTTCGCGGCCGGCTACAGCGTGACGCCGCTGAGCATCATCAACCCGATCTACGGCCAGATCCTGGGCCGTCCCTCGCCCTACCTCGTCAACGCCGACACCTTCCAGCAACTCGGCATCTACGCTCAGGACCAGATCAAGCTCACCGACCGGCTGACCCTCGTCCTCGGCGGCCGCCAGGACTTCGCCGACAACGTCGTGCGCGACCGGCTCAGCCCGACCAACAGCAGCCGCCGCAGCGACGAGGCCTTCAGCGGCCGCGCCGCCCTGATCTACAACTTCCCCGAAGGGCTGGCGCCCTATGTCAGCTACTCGACCTCGTTCCAGCCGCAGATCGGTTCGGACGCCAACGGCCGGAGCTACCTGCCGGAATACGGCGAGCAGGTCGAGGTGGGCGTCAAGTTCGAGCCCGTCGGCTACGGCTTCTTCCTCACGGCGGCGGCCTTCGACCTCGTGCGCCAGAACGTGCTGCAGCCGGTGCCCGGCACCTTCTTCAGCGCGCCGCTCGGCGAGGTGCGCTCGCGCGGCGTCGAGGTCCAGGCGGTCGCCAACCTCGCGCAGGGTCTGAACCTCGTCGGCGCCTTCACCGCCTACGACCTTCAGACCATCAAGGGCAACGCCGACCAGGTCGGCCGCACGCCGACCCGCATCCCGGAGGTGCTGGCCTCGGTCTTCGCCGACTACACCATCCCGACCGGCGATTGGCGCGGCTTCGGCTTCGGCGGCGGCGTCCGCTATGTCGGGCGCTCCTTCGCCGATGTCGCCAACACCCTGACGGTGCCGGAATACGTGCTGTTCGACGCGCAGATCCACTACACCTGGGACAACTGGCGCGCGGCGATCAACGCCACCAACCTCGGCGACCGCCGCTTCGTCTCCTCCTGCATCTCGGCCAACGAGTGCTTCTACGGCGAGGCCCGCCGCGTGCTGGCGAGCGTGAGCTACAAGTGGTGAAGCGCCGCAGGGCCCGTCCGCGGGCCCCGCACGCGCTTGGAGGCGACGGGCCGCCGGGCTATCTCGGATTCGCTTAAGCGGATCATGAGAATCCGCCCGCTCGAGGAACGCCCGCCGTCATGATCGTCCGTCCCCTTCTCGCCGCCCTCCTCGTGGGCGGCCTCGTCCTGCCCGCCGCCGCCCAGGAGCCCGCCGCGCCGCCCGCGCAGCCGGCGCCGCAACAGGCGACCCCGCCGGAGGCGTCAAAGGAAGCCGCGCCGCCGCGGCCGATCCGCAACGCGCCGAGCCCGCGGGCGCTGGAATTCGCCGCCTACATCTTCTCGGCGGTCAACGTCTGCGGCTACCAGCTCGGCACGGACGAATTCGAGGCGCTGCTCGCCAAGCAGAACACGCGGCTCGCCGACGTCAGCCCCCGCGGTCCCTTCGGCAACCGGGTGATGGGCATCTTCACGCTGATGTCCAACCAGATGAACCTCAACCGCGAGCAGGCCTGCCTCGCCGTCGCCGGCGAGTACGGCCCGGAGGGCAACGTCGCCAAGAACGTCCTGCTGCCGCCGGGCGCCACTCCGCCCGCCCCCGAGAGGAAGCCGGCGCAGCCTTAGCGATCGACGGCGACGACGAGGGCGATCGATCCTCGCGCCGCGGCGCGGGCCCGACGGCCGCCTGACCGGCGCACGGCGATGTCGGCGGCTCCCCGTTCCCGCGAAATGCTGTAGAGGGACGGGGCAGATCCCCGTCCGACTCTTCCGCTGGCCCTGGCCCATGTCCGTGATCGACCCCGTGCTTCGCCCTCAGCCGCGTCCCGGCGTGCTCGCCATCGAGGCCTACGTGCCCGGCAAGAGCGCCGCGCCGGGGGTGGCGAAGATCCACAAGCTCTCCTCCAACGAGACGCCGCTGGGCCCGAGCCCGCGGGCGATCGAGGCGGTGCGGGCCGAGGCCGCGACGCTCGCCCTCTATCCCGACGGCAGCGCCACCCGCCTGCGCGCGGCGATCGGCGCCCGCTACGGGCTCGACCCCGCCCGCATCGTCTGCGGCGCGGGCTCGGACGAGCTCCTGTCGCTGCTGGCGCTCGCCTTCGTCGGGCCGGGCGACGAGGGCATCTTCTGCGCGCACGGATTCCTCGTCTACCGCATCGCGATCCTGACGGCGGGCGGCACGCCGGTGGTGGCGCCGGAGACGAACCTGACGGCGGATGTCGACGCGATCCTCGCCGCGGTGACGCCCCGGACCCGGATCGTCTACCTCGCCAACCCCAACAACCCGACCGGCACCTACCTGCCGTTCGAGGAGGTGCGCCGCCTGCAGGCCGGCCTGCCCGGCAACGTCCTGCTCGTGCTCGACGGGGCCTATGCCGAGTACGTGCGGGCCAACGACTACACCGCCGGCCTCGAACTGGCGCTCGAAGCGGCGAATGTCGTGATGACGCGCACCTTCTCGAAGATCCACGGGCTGGCGGCGCAGCGCATCGGCTGGATGGTCGGCTCCGAGGCGGTGGTCGATGCGGTCAACCGCATCCGCGGGCCGTTCAACGTCTCGGCCGCGGCCATCGCGGCGGGGGCGGCGGCGATCGCCGACGAGGCCCATGTCGCGGCGGCGGTGGCGCATAACGACGAATGGCTCGCCTGGCTCACCCGCGCGGTCGAGGGGCTGGGTCTTGCCGTGACGCCGAGCGTCGGCAACTTCCTGCTCGTCCACTTCTCCGACGCGCCCGGCCGCACGGCGGCGGAGGCGGATGCGCACCTGACGCGCGCGGGCGTGATCGTGCGGCGCGTCGCCTCCTACGGCCTGCCCGACGCCCTGCGGGTGACCGTCGGCAGCGCGGAGGCCAACCGCGCCTTCGTGGACGCGCTGACCGCCTTCCTGGGAGCGCCGCGTTCGTGAGCGCGGTGGTGGAGCGCCTCGCCATCGTCGGGCTGGGCCTGATCGGCTCGTCGATCGCCCGCGGTGCCCGGACCTACGGGCTTGCCCGCGAGATCGTGGCGATCGACCGCGATGCAGGCGTGATCGAGCGGGTGACGGCGCTGGGACTCGCCGAGACGGCGAGCACCGAGGCCTCGGCGGTCGCCGGGGCCGACCTCGTGATCCTGTGCGTGCCGGTCGGCGCCATCGGCGACGTGGCGGCGGGCATCGCGCCGCACCTGAAGCCCGGCGCCGTCGTCTCCGATGTCGGCTCGGTCAAGGCCGCCGTCGTCGCGGCCGTTACCCCGCATCTGTCCGAGAAGAATCCGTTCGTGCCGGCCCATCCGGTGGCGGGCACCGAGTATTCGGGGCCGGATTCGGGCTTCGCCACCCTGTTCTCGAACCGCTGGTGCATCCTGACCCCGCCCGAGGGGGCCGATCCGGCGGCGGTGGAGCGGGTGCAGGGCCTGTGGCAGGGCCTCGGCGCCATCGTCGAGACCATGACGCCCGAGCACCACGACCTCGTGCTCGCCATCACCAGCCACGTGCCGCACCTGATCGCCTACAACATCGTCGGCACGGCGGCCGACCTCGAAGAGGTCACGCAGTCGGAAGTCATCAAGTTCTCGGCGGGCGGCTTTCGCGATTTCACCCGCATCGCCGCCTCCGACCCGACCATGTGGCGCGACATCTTCCTGACCAACCGCGACGCGGTGCTGGAGATGCTCGGGCGCTTCAACGAGGACCTGTCGGCCCTGTCGCGGGCGATCCGCTGGGGCGACGGCGAGGCCCTGCACGACCTGTTCACCCGCACCCGCGCGATCCGCCGCGGCATCGTCGCCATGGGCCAGGAAACCGCCGAGCCGGATTTCGGCCGCGCCCGCAACGCGGCGGCGCCCGCGGCACCGCAGAACTGAGGGAGAGGCGCGGAAGATGCGGACATTCGCCATCGTGGCCGTGGTCGAGGGCGCGGCGCCCGACCTGTTCGAGTGGCTCGCCGTCCACCGGGCGGTCGGCGTGCGCCACTTCGTGATCTACGACAACGGTCTCGACGGCGAGGCTGCGGCGCTCCTGAAGGCGCACGAGGCGATCGGCGTCACCACCCTGCCCTGCCCGACGCGCGTCGGCACCACGCCGCTCTACGCGGCCATCAACCATTTTCTCGCCTCGCGGGCGCGGCTGTTCCGCTTCGCCGCCTTCCTCGGCCTCGACGAAATCCTGGTGCCGGCGCCCGGCCGCTCGATCCAGGACTGGATCGCCCGCATCCCGCCCCATGCCGGCGCGGTGGTGGTCAACCGGCGCGTCTTCGACACCGCGGAGCCGGAAGGCGCCCCCGGCGACCTCCTGCTGCGCCGCTTCCCTCGCAGCCTCGCCGACACGGAGGGCGAGGCGAACCACGTCGTCACGGCGATCTATCGGCAGGGCGCCGTCGCCGCGATCACCGACGCGAACCTGGTCCCGCTGGTGCAGGGCGAGCGGCTGATGAGCGACTTCAGCCCCGCCGAGCCGGACCCGCGCCGGCCCGACGCCGTGCTCGGCGTGCGGCACGGTGAGATCCGGCTGAATCTCTATCCCGCCTCCGCCTCCGCTGACTCCGGCAATGGGGCGCGCGCGGAGACCGAGCCGTGCCTCCGGACCCGGAGCTGGGTCGGGCCGACCCTCGACGAGATGCGCCACTTCCTCGCCTACGCGGAGAGCGTCGCGCCGGCCGAGGCCGCGCGGCTGCGGGCGCGGGCCGGCGCCGTGCCGGAACTGGCGCGGCCGGTCGCGCCGCGGGACCATCGCCTCTGGCGTCTGCGCCAGCTGCACCGGCCGCGCGTCGAGGCCGCCGGCCGCTTCGTCCAGCGCAAGCTCTTCGGGGCGCCGCGCCCCTGGTAGGGGCGTCGGCAGCCACCGCTCGGGACGATGCTCGAGCCTCTTGTTTGCATCGTCTTTTTCCGAAAGCCGGCGGCCACCTTTCGGGACGATGCCCTAACGCTGCGCCCTCCGCTTGGCGGGCGCCTTCCTGCCCTTGGCCGTCCCGGCCTTCCGCACGGACGTCCCGCTTCCGCCCCTGGTTTTCACCGCCCGCGCCTGTCCGGTGGTCCTGAGGAAGCTCATCGCCCGGGGATTGCGGGCGGCGGCCGAGGCCAGGATCAGCCCCATGCCGCCCTCGACGTCGCGGTCGGTGCCGCGGCCGGCCACGAGGTTTCGGCCGAGCTGGAACTGCGATTCCGAATAGGCCGCGGCGTCGATGTCCGAGCGGTTGTCGATCGACTGGCGGAACCAGTAATTCGCTTCCGCGTAGTCGGGCACGCCGTCCCAGCCCTGGATCAGGGCCATGCCGAGATTGTGGTAGGCGACCGCCGCCCCGTCGACCGCGGCCTGCCGCAGCATCCGCACCGCCCGCGCCCCGTTCGGCTGCGGCCGCTTCATCTCCATCAGCGCGAGGTCGTTGAGCGCCTGGGGCAGCCCCTGTTCGGCCGCCCCCTGCAGCAGGGTGAGACCGCGGATCGGATCCTTCGGCACCCCGCGGCCCTGGAAATAGAGGTTGGCGAGGTTGAGCTTGGCGGTCCGGTCGTTCTTCGCGACCGCCTGTTCGAGCCAGCGGACGGCTTGCCCGTCGTCCCGCGCCACCCCCCGGCCCGCCATGTAGGCGTAGCCGATATTGTTCATGGAGGCGGCCGAGCCGCGCTCGGCCCCCTTGCGGTACCACGCCAGGGCCTCGGCGAGGTCGCGCGGCACGCCGCGGGCGTGGTCGTACTGCATCCCGATGGCGGTGTAGGCCGCGGCCACCCCCTTCGCCGCCGCCCGGTCGTACCAGCGCCGCGCCTCCTCGTGGTCGGCCGGCACGCCCTGGCCGTAATCGTAGATCGTGCCGATCTGGTTCATCGCCCGGCCGTCGCCGGCCTCCGCGGCCCGGCGGAACCACTTCATCGCCAGGGCGTAGTCGCGCACCACGCCGCCGGCGTCCTGATAGCGGACGCCGAGCCCGTGCGCGGCCTCGACGGAGCCGCCCTCGGCCATCCGTTCGAGCAGCACGAGACCGAGCGTCACGCTGGTCGGCGCCTTGTCGATGTAGGAATTGGCGAGCGCCAGCGTCGCCCTGGCGTTGCCGAGGCCGCTCGCCCGCAGGAGCCAGCGCCTCTGGCCGGCAATGTCCACGGGGCCGCCCTCGCCCTCCCGCATCATCCCCGCGAGTTCCAGCATGGCCGCGATCGAGTCCCGTTCCGCGGCCAGGAGGTAGAAGCGCCGAGTCGCCGCGAGATCCCGCGGCAGCCCGACTCCCCGGTCGTGCAACTGGCCGTAGACGAAGGCGGCGTAGCGGCTTCCGCCCGCGACGGCCTCCTCCAGGAGGGCGCGGATGCGCGCCACGTCCGGCGCGGGCTGCCCCTCGGCCGCCTCGGCGAGGCTCCGCGCCCAATCCGCCGCGGCGGGCGCGTGGCCGGCGCGGGCGGCTTCCTCCAGAAGGGTGAGCGCCCGGGCACTGTCGCGCTGCGGCGGCTCGGCGCCGGCGAGGTTCCGGGCCAGGTAGCGCTTGAGCTCGGGATGGCCGGTCCGCGCGACGCCCTCGCTCAGCACGGCGAGGCTGGCGGACGGATCCTTCGGCAGGGCGGGCCCGTAGGACCCGTCGAAGCGCCCCTCCGCGACCGCGTCGTAGCCGCCGGGATAGCCGAGGTCCTTCGCCCGCAGGAAGGCCGCGAGCGCCGCGTCCTTGCGCTCCAGCGCCTTGAGGACGAGGCCGAGCCGGTAGGAGGCGCCCGCCTCCGCCGGCCCTGCGGTCGCCGCGGCGGCGCAGGCGGTCGCGGCGGCCTCCAGGGCGGCGGTCCGCCCCTCGGTCACGCCGTCGAGGATCGACCGGTCGGGGCTCACGGCCTCGATCTCCTTCGGGAGGGCGACGGCGCGGTCGCAGGCCTCGCCCAGCGCCTGCGACGAGGCCGGTGCTCGCCCCTCCGCGGCAGGATCGCGCGGGGCCGTCTGAGACGAGGAAGGCGTGGGGCTCGATTCCGTCTCGGCCTCGGCGGTGGTCGGCACCGCGAGGGCGACGCCGACGAGAAGCGCGCCGAGGGCGGCGCGCACCGGTCTCTCCCGCCGTGGCCCCTGCGCCTCCTCGGACCGCCCGCGTCGCTCAGGGGGACCCGACATCGGCGCCGAGGGGGCGGCAGAGGGGGCTGCGGTCTCCGACGACATGGCGGGATCCTCCGACGACACGGCCCGTGGACGCCGTCGTCTCGGCCGGCGCGCCTAGGGGGTGGGAAGGGTGGCGGGATTGTGCGGTTTCCGCGTGCGGAGATGGCGCACGCGCCTGCGTTGTCATCGGCGGGAAGCCGATGGCGCCACCGAAACGTCGGCGGCTCCGGAGCCGGTCCTAGGCCGGAGGATCGAGCCTCAATACAAGGCCGGCAACACCACGTTCGGCACGGCGAGTGGGCCGAGCATCAGCCGTCCGTCGCCCAGGCGCAGGGTCGGCAGGGGCTTGAGGCCGTTGGCGCCGTCCGCGCCGGCCGCCTGCGCCTCGCCGCCGGCGTCCTCGCGCTTGCGCAGCCCGCCGAGGAACTGGCCGACGAGGTTGCCGATCAGCGCGCCCTTATCGGAGCCGAAGCGCTGGCCCATCACCTGCCCGACCAGGGCTTCGAGCCCGAGGGCGCGGATGTCGAAGCGGCCCTCGGGGCGATGCGCCTCGTCGAGGCCGACCTCGCCCTTGGCCTGGAGGCGGCGCTCGCCCTTGGCGATGGAGAGGCGCGTCACGTCGAGGCGGCCGTCGGCCCGGCGCCACGTCTCCAGTTCCCGCGCCACCGTGCCGGTGCGCAGCACCGTGGCCCGCTCGATGGTCGTGTCGAGATCGATATCGGCCGGATCGCTGCTGCCGGCGAGCGCGTCGAGCCGCGGCACGGCGGCCCTGGCGAGGCGCAGGCTGACATCGACGGCGCCGTCGCTCTCGAAACGGCCGGGCGTCGGCCGGGCGTGCAGTTCGAGGTGCCGGGCGGCGAAGTCCATCGGGCCCAGATCGGGGGAGAGAACCTTGCCCGTCGGGTCATCGACGACCAGCGAGGCACGGCTGAAGCCGTCGGAGGTGGCGTGGAAGCTCGCGTCCAGGGCTTTCCACGTCACGTCGCCGGTCAGGTCGCCCTGCTCGACATGGAACGGGCCGGTGGCTTCGAGGACGACGTGGCGCGGATCGTAGACCTGCACCACGGCGGTCGTCGGACCGAGGGTGAAGCTGCCGTCGGACCGGGCGAAGCGGACCGAGGCGCAGCGCAGTTCGAGGCGGAAGGGGAAGCCGGTGATCGAGCGATCGGCGCAGGTCCATTGCCGGCCGGCCTGAGCCTCGCGGGCGAGCCACGCATCCATCTCGCTCTCGGCCTTGGCGCGGATGAAGAACCACGCGCCGGTCCAGGCGACGACGAGGGCGGCGAGGAGGATGTAGGGGAGGAACAGGCCGATCCGTCTGCGCCGCCGGGGGGCGGGTCCGCCGGGGATCGGTTCGGGGGTCTGCGCCATCGGGCTCTTTCCTGCGCGGTCCGGCAGGACCGGCCGGACGCCCCCGTGTTTGGAGAGAGGGGCGGCGCAAGGCAAGGGCCAAGGCGAAGGCCGAGGCAAGGGCCTGCCCCGCCTCCGGCCGTCACGGGCCGGAGAGCGGGCGAGGGCCCGAACAGGGGATCAGGCGCTCGCCGTCTCCGTCTCGACGGCGAGGTCGGCGACGACGGCGCGGCGCTCGTCCTCGCCTTCCGCGAGGCGGTGGACGTGCATCTCCGTCGCACCCTTCTGGCGGGCGCGGGCCAGCCAGTTGCGGTGAAGGCGCTCGCGCGGCCCCTTGCCGGACGCGGCGATCGAGACCGCCTGGGCGATGCCCGCATCGTCCCGCCGCACGGCGATGACCACCGCCTCGTCGACCTCGGCGAGGTCCGGCTCGGCCAGCTCATGGACGCCGACGACGTAGCGGCGGCCGGAACGCCCGCGCCACGCGCTCAGGGCGGGGGCGGCACCGCGCAGGCCCGCCATGGTTCGGAGACGCTCCTCGCGCACATCCGCTCTCCGGGATCGATCGTCCTTCAGATCGCGGAGCGCGACCGACCAGGACAGGGCTCGTTTGTTCGCCATTTGTTCTGTTCTACGACGCTCGCCCGATCGCCGTCAAGGCGCTGTTCGGGAAGGATTCCGGGGTCAGATCAAGGTGGGGATCGCCGTCTGGTTCCACAAGCGACGGCGCTGTCTTGACCTCCCCGCGATGTCCCGATTCGATCGCGCGATCATCGTCTCGCCGCACAGCCTTCGTAAAGCATGGATCTGGCAGGGTGACCGGGCGCGGTGCCTGCCGTACAAGCGGAGCCGTGCGCCGGCCCGGCTCACGAGACTTCGGTCTCGGGCGGATCGGCGGGACGCGGCGCGGTAACAGCCTTGGGGCGCGGGTGATGGGTGTGGCGACGAAGCGGCCGGGGGTTCGAATCGCGCGGCTCGCGCTCGCCGCCGGTCTCGCGCTGAATCTCGGTGCCTGCTTTCGTCCGCTCTACGGGCCGACGGCCTCGGGCGAGTCGATGCAGGGCCTGCTCGCCGCGATCCAGGTCGACGACGTCAACATGGCCCAGGATCAGGAGCGCCTCGGGCACTATCTGCGCAGCGAGCTGATCTTCGATCTCGACGGAACCGGCCAGGCCGCCGTGCCCAAGCGCTACCGGCTGAAGATGCAGGGCTCCGAGCAGGTCCAGACGCCGATCGTCTCCTCGACGACCGCGCGGGCGGAGGCCGGCACCATCGTCGGCACGGTGAAGTTCTCGCTGGAGAGCCTGGACGGGCGCCGCATCCTCACCGAGGGCGTCGCGACGGGCACCGCGACCTACGACCGCTCGATCCAGCGCTTCGCCTCGCTGCGCGCCGCGCGCGACGCCGAGATCCGCCTCGCCAAGCTGCTGGCCGACCAGATCAAGACCCGGCTCGCCTCCGTCCTCGCCGTCAAGCCGAACCCCTGACGGCGGCGGCATGACGGCGGTCAAGGCCGGCGACGTCGAGGGGCTGGTCCGGCGCGGCCCCGATCCGCGCGTCGCGGTGATCCTGGTCTACGGGCCCGATACCGGCCTCGTCGCCGACCGGTCGGCGCGGCTGGTGCGGGGCATGGTGGCGGATCCCGACGATCCCTTCGCGCTCATCAAGATCGACGGCGATACCCTCGCCTCCGATCCGGGACGGCTCGTGGACGAGGCCGGCACCGTCGGTCTGTTCGGCGGTGGCCGCACGATCTGGGTCCGCTCCGGCAGCCGCAACTACGCGCCGGCCGTCGATGCGGTGCTGAAGGCCCCGGTTGAGGGCGCGCGCATCGTGGTGGAGGCCGGCGACCTCGCCCGCTCCGCGCCGCTTCGCACGCTGTGCGAGGGCTCGCCCAAGGCGCTCGCCCTGCCCTGTTACCCCGACGACGAACGCACCCTCGCCGACCTGATCGAGCGGACGCTGCAGGAGGAGGGCTTGCGCATCGACCGCGACGCCCGCGACCTGCTGGCGGGCAGCCTCGGCAGCGACCGCCGCGCCAGCCTGTCCGAGATCGGCAAGCTCGCCCTCTACGCCCGCGGCCAGGGCAGCGTCGGCGTGGACGACGTCGAGGCGATCGTCAGCGATGTCGGGGCGAGCGTGCTCAACGCGCTGATCGACGCGGCCTTCGCCGGCCGTGCGGGCGAGGCCGAGCGGGAATATCGCCGCTTCCGCCACGAGGGGATGGACCCCTCGGCGATGCTCGGCGCGGGCCTGCGCCACGCCCTCACCCTGCTGTCCCTCCGCCTCGACAACCCGCGCGGCAGCGCGAGCCAGCTCGTCGCAAGCTGGCGCGGCCTGCATTTCCGCCGCAAGGCGCTGGCCGAGACCCAGCTCGCCCGCTGGTCGGCGCCGGGGCTGCAGCAGGCGGTGGCGTGGCTCCAGGACGCGGTGCTCGCCTGTCGCCGGTCCGAGCCGGATCTCGCCCACGCCCAGGCACAGGGCGTGTTCCTGCGCATCGCCGTCGAGGCCGCGCGGCGGCGGGCCTGAGAAACAATCGAGACATCCTGCGGGCGTATCGCCTCCCCCTCGACCATCAGCGGGAGAGGGACGGATGCCGGAGATCACCAGTTCGCGCCGCGGGCTGCTCGCGCTCCTGAGCGCGGGAACCGCCGGCCTTTTCTCCGCCCGACCGGCCGCCGCGGCGTCCCAGGCCACCGACGAGGGTGCCTGCCTGCTGACGCCGCAGGCGATCGAGGGACCGTTCTACACCGATCCGCGCCTCGTGCGCGCCGACATCACCGAGGGCCGGCCCGGCGTGCCCCTGCGGCTGCGCCTGCAGGTGATCGAGGCCGGGCCCTGCACGCCGGTGGACGGCGCGCGGGTCGATATCTGGCACTGCGATGCGCAGGGGCTCTACTCGGGCTATCCGGGCCAGGGTGATTCGCGCAGCATCGATACCAGCGGCCAGACATTCTTGCGCGGCACCCAGCACACGGATGCGCGCGGCTGGGCGGCGTTCGAGACGATCTATCCGGGCTGGTACGCGGGCCGTGCGACCCACATCCACGTCAAGGTCTTCCTCGACCGGCGCACGGTGCTGACCGGGCAGATCTACTTCCCCGACGCGCTCAACGAGTTCCTCTACACGCAGGTGCCGGCCTATGGCGGGCGCAGGGCCGAGCGCTTCGTCGTCAATGCCAATGACGGGATCGCCGGCGAGGAGGATCCGCAGCGGCGCGCCTTCTGCGCGGTGAAGGAGGAGCGCGACCGCTACGTCGCGAGCCTCGTCATCGGCGTGGACCGCGGCGCTGACGCGGCGGAACGGACCGACCGGGCGCGCACGCCCTCCGGCCGGCCCGAGCGCCCGCCGCCGGGCGGGCCGCGGCAGGGACCGCCGCCGGGTTTCGGGCCGCCGCGGCTCGCCCTGAAGGATCGGCTCGCCGCCCTCGTGCCGGGACTGTCGCGTCGTCCGTGAGGGCGGCTCAGGCCGAGTTCGCCTCGCCCGCGATCCGCCAGGGCGCGCCGTCCACCACGAACAGCACGGCCTCGGCGCCGGCCTCCGGCCCGGTCTCCGTCAGGCCGTGGCAGAAGGTTTCGGAGAAGCCCGTCATCGGCCGCGCCAGCACCCGGGCGCGGGTCTTCCCCCGGAACGGAAACGGGCTCGTGACGATGTCGCGCATGACCCCCTGCGGGATCACAGCATAGGCTTCGGTGAAGACCGCGCGGCCGGTATGGAGCACGGTCTGATCGGGAAGGCCGCCGCTCGCCCCGTGATCGCGGCGGTCGATCGCGTCAGGCTCCGCCGAGCTTGCGGCAGAGGGCGTCGCGCTCCTCGGCGCTGGCGTAGCGGATGCGGATCTCGCCCTCCCCGCTCGCCTTGGCCTTCACCGCCACGCGGTAGCCCAGCGCCCGACCGAGCACGTCCTCCAAGGAGCGCAGGGCGGCGTCGCCGTCCGCCGATCGGCGCGGCCGGCCGGGGCGGGGCACGTCGTCCTGCGGCGCCTCCGCCGCGGCGAGCGCCTCGACCTCGCGCACCGACATCCCCTCGGCGACGATGCGGCGGGCCACCGCCTCCGGATCGCGCAGGGAGAGCAGCGCCCGGGCGTGGCCGGCGGTGATCTCGCCGGCGATCACCCGATCCTGGATCGCGGGCGGAAGCTGGAGCAGGCGCAGGGTGTTGGCGAGGTGGCTGCGGCTCTTGCCGAGGAGGTCGGCGAGCTCGGCCTGGGTGTACTTGAACTCGCCCATCAGCCGCTCGTAGCCCGCCGCCTCCTCGATGGCGTTCAGGTCGGTGCGCTGGACGTTCTCCAGGATCGCGTATTCGAGCGAGGTGCGGTCGTCGATCTCGACGACGACCACCGGCACCTCGTTGAGCCCCGCCCGCTGGGCCGCGCGCCAGCGCCGCTCGCCGGCGACGATCTCGAAGGTGCCGGGCACGCCCGGGAGTGCGCGCACGACGATGGGCTGGATCACGCCGCGCTGGCGGATCGAGGCGGCCAGCTCGTCGAGCTCCGGCTCCGAGAAGCGGCGGCGCGGGTTGCGCGGGTTCGGGCGCAGGAACTCCACCGCCACCTTGCGTTGCGGATGTCCGGCGGTGCGGGCCGCCTCCTCCGGGCTGTCGTCGGAAAAGTCGCCGATCAGCGCGGCGAGACCGCGTCCGAGCCGCGGCCGCGCCGTATCATCCGCCATTGCCACGATCGAAACTCCAAACTCTTGAATGACTTAAGCGGCGGCCGCGGGCGGGGGCGCCCGGCCCTCGCGCTGGATCACTTCCGAGGCAAGCCGGAGATAGGCCTGCGAGCCGGCGCATTTGAGATCGTAAAGCAGCACCGGCTTGCCGTGCGAAGGCGCTTCCGACACGCGCACGTTGCGCGGGATCATGGTCTCGTAGACCTTGTCGCCCATGAAGCCGCGCACGTCGGCGACCACCTGGGTCGAGAGATTGTTGCGCGGGTCGTACATCGTGAGCACGACGCCCTGGATCTGGAGCTTCGGATTCAGCGCCCCGCGCACCTGCTCGACCGTGCGCAGCAACTGGCTCAGGCCCTCAAGGGCGAAGAACTCGCATTGCAGCGGCACCATCACCGCGTCGGCGGCGGCCAGCGCGTTGATGGTGAGCAGGTTGAGCGATGGCGGGCAATCGATCAGCACGTAGCTGATCGGCTCGGCCCCCTCCGGCATCCGGAGCTCGCGCAGGATGTTGCGCAGGCGATGCGCCCGGTCCTGCGCGCTCGCCAGTTCGAGTTCGAGGCCGAGCAGGTCCATGGTCGAGGGCGCCACGGAGAGGCGCGGCACCGCGGTCGGCGTGATCGCGTCGGCCAGCGGCGCCTCGCCCGCCATGACATGGTAGGTCGAGATCTTGCGGCGGCGCCGGTCGATGCCGAGCCCGGTCGAGGCGTTGCCCTGCGGGTCGAGGTCGATCACCAGCACCTGCTCGCCGATGGCGGCCAGCGCCGTACCGAGATTGATCGCCGTGGTGGTCTTGCCGACGCCGCCCTTCTGGTTGGCGAGCGCCAGCACGCGGAGCGGTTTGGCTTGAGCCGGAGCAGCCGGGGCCGGTGCGGGCATGGAGAGATCGGTCATGGGTCCACGCGGGAAAGCGACGTGACGCGCACGATCCGTGCCTGCGAGTCGGTGCGGCTCGGAATCAGGTCGCGGGTGAATGTCCACGCATCCTCGGCCTCGGTCAATTCCGCGGCTGCATCACGCCCCTTCGGAAACAGCCCGATCGTGCCGCTTGTCAACAAAGGTTCGGTCCAGGCCAGAAGTTGCGTCAGCGAAGCGAGCGCGCGGGCGCAGACGACGTCGATGCCGGTGAGCGTGCCGACGACCGTTTCGATGCGCGCGTTGTGCACGGTGACCGGCGCCCCGGTGAGACGGGCGGTCTCCGAGAGGAAGGCGCATTTGCGCGCATTGCTCTCGACAAGGCCGACGTGGAAATCGGGCCGGCCCTTGCCGGCTATGGCGAGGATGAGGCCCGGAATGCCGGCGCCCGATCCGAGATCGAGCCACCGCGTCGCGCTCGGCGCGAGGGCGAGCAATTGCAGCGCGTCGGCGATGTGGCGGTGCCAGACCTCGGACAGGGTCGCCGGACCGACGAGGTTTTTCACGGTCTGCCAGCGGGTGAGCTGCGCGACGTAGAGGTCGAGCGCGTCCGTTGTTTCACGTGAAACATTGTGCTCGCTCAGCACGCGCGCGCGCAAATCAGTGCTCATGCGAGTTCATATTTCAAATCCTGGCCACGAGATCCGCTGTCGCGTCGGACGTCATCGACCCGTGATTTCGGAATAAAGTCCTCATCCTGCTCACGTCGTCGCCTGGGCTCGGCCGCGGCGGGCGTGGGCCGCGAGCAGCGTGAGGGCCGCCGGCGTCACGCCCTCGATGCGGGCCGCCTGCCCCAGCGTCATCGGGCGCACGCTGTCGAGCTTCAGCCGCATCTCGTTGGAGAGGCCGGCGATGGCGCCGTAATCGAGGGAGGTCGGCAGGCGCACCGCCTCGTCGCGACGGAAGGCGGAGATGTCGGCTTGTTGCCGGTCGAGATAGACCGCGTAGGTCGCATCCGTGCGCAGCCGCTCCGCGACCCGCGGCGGCACCTCTGCCAGTTCCGGCCAGACCGCCGCGAGCCGGTCCCAGCCAATCTCCGGATAGGACAGGAGCTGGAAGGCGCTGCGGCGCAGGCCGTCGCGGTTGAGGGAGAGGCCGTGGACGGCGGCCTCGTTCGGGGTGAGGCTGAGGGCGTCGAGCCGGGCGCGCGCCGCCGAGAGCGCCGCCTGCGAGGCCGCGAAATGCCCGGCGCGGGCCGAGCCGACGCAGCCGAGGGCCGCGCCGCGCGGGGTTAGCCGCTCGTCGGCATTGTCCACGCGCAGGCTCAGGCGGTACTCCGAGCGCGAGGTGAACATGCGGTAGGGCTCGCTCACCCCGTGGGTGACGAGGTCGTCGATCATTACGCCGAGATAGGATTCGGCCCGGTCGAAAACCGCGAGTTCGGACCCGCCGGCGAGTCGCGCCGCGTTGAGCCCGGCCACCAGTCCCTGCCCCGCCGCCTCCTCGTAGCCGGTGGTGCCGTTGATCTGGCCCGCCAGGAACAGGCCCGGCAGGCGCTTGGTCTGGAGCGTGGCGTCGAGCTCTCGCGGATCGACGTAATCGTACTCGATGGCGTAGCCGGGGCGCAGGATGCGCGTGCGCTCCAGTCCCGGAATGGCGGCGATGATCCCGGCCTGGACCTCTTCGGGCAGCGCCGTCGAGATGCCGTTCGGGTAGACGGTCGGGTCGTCGAGCCCTTCCGGCTCGAGAAAGATCTGGTGGCCCTCGCGGTCGCCGAAGCGCACCACCTTGTCCTCGATCGAGGGGCAGTAGCGCGGACCGCGGCTGCTGATGCCGCCGGAATACATCGGCGAACGGTGGAGGTTGGCCCGGATCAGATCGTGGACCGCCTGCGTCGTGCGGGTGATCCCGCAGGCGATCTGCGGCGTGGTGATCCGCTCGGTCAGGGTTGAGAACGGCACGGGGTCGGCGTCCGCGTGCTGCATCTCCAGAACGGCCCAGTCGATGGTGCGTCCGTCGAGCCGGGGCGGCGTGCCGGTCTTCAGGCGGCCGAGGCGGAAGCCGTGCCGGTCGAGCGTCGCCGCCAGTCCCAGGGCCGGCGCCTCGTCGACGCGCCCGGCGGGGATCTGCCGCTCGCCGATATGGATCAGCCCGCGCAGGAAGGTGCCGGTGGTGATGACCAAAGCCGCCGCCGCGAGCCGCCGCCCGTCCGTGAGCACCGCGCCCGCGACGCGGCCGGCTTCGACGATCAGGTCGTCGGCCTCACCTTCGATCACGGTGAGCCCCGGCGTCTCCGCCACCGCCGCCTGCATGGCGCGGGCGTAGAGCGCCCGGTCGGCCTGGGTGCGGGGGCCGCGCACGGCCGGGCCCTTGCGGCGGTTGAGCAGGCGGAACTGGATGCCGGCGGCATCCGCGACCCGTCCCATCAAGCCATCCAGGGCGTCCACCTCGCGCACGAGGTGACCCTTGCCGAGGCCGCCGATCGCCGGGTTGCAGGACATCGCGCCGATGGTGGATGCGCGATGCGTGACCAGAGCGGTGCGGGCGCCGACCCGTGCGGCGGCGGCCGCCGCCTCGACGCCGGCATGACCACCGCCGACGACGATGACGTCATAGCTGGAAGAAGGGATGTGCATGACCCGTGCTTATGCGCGTGCCATGGACGAGGTCAACGCACGTCCGGCCCGTCGCCGAGCGCACCGGGAAATCGAAAGTTTCAGGGGTGCATTCCCGTGCCGGGAATCAATGCCGGCGCCGGACATGGGGGGAGGCTGCGCATCGACGGCATCGCGTCTGTTGCCCCACGGAGCACCGCGATCAAGTGACGGGCAGGGCGTCCAGAGCATCGTCCCGAAAGGCGGCCGCCGGCTTTCGGAAAAAGACGATGCTCTAGGCAGCGGACCGGCATTGCGCCTCGGTCGCCGAGGCGACGCAGGGGCGGATCTGCAGATCGATGCAGAAGGTCGAGGCGGTTGCCTCCTCCCTCACCTCCAAGGACCATGTGTCGCCCAGACCCAGACGATTGCCCGATTCTTGGACGAGCGCTCCGGCATAGCGGACAGCTTCGCGCAGGGCCGCATCCAAGCTTGCGCATTCGAGCCCAACGTCATCCGTGATGTCGAGGCCGTCATTCACGTTGAAGAAGTATCTTGGCATGGCGGTTTCGGGGTTTAGCGTATACTCAAGCAATCATGCCCTATGCTGGTGCGCGAATAAAGATAAAAATTGAAAAACTATTGAGCATTTTGTGTGCAATCGATGAAGTGTCTCCATAATGGTTGGCAAAATATGCTCAGCTTCATGGATGATGGGGGCCCGCAAAATGCTCCGGAGCGATACAATCGTGCGCGTCAGAGTCTCGAATTCGGGCGCCGTTCGAAATCAATTCAATCGGATCGACGGCAGAATAGTGCGTGTTTGGGCTCCGTCGTCGCTGCCTCGTTGGCGCATCGATTGCAGGACGAGCCCAAGTCGTTCAAACCTCGCCCTCTCGCCTATGCCCCTGCGGCGCCTCATCCATGAATGCCATCGACCTCAGATTCTCGTCTCACGAATTCCTGCAACTGATGGAGAGTCTTGGCCTCACCGGAACCTGGGGCTGGACGTTCGCGACGGGAGAGGAGGTGTGGTCGCCGGGGCTCTATCGTCTGCTCGGGCTCGAAGCCGGCGACATGGCACCGAGTTACGAGCGGCTCATCCGCTTCGTCCACCCAGACGATCGGGGCCGGCTCGAGAGTGTAGAAGACGTCAGACATGACGGATTGCTGGGTGAGCACACCGTTCGCATCCTGCGGGCCGACGGCACGCTGCGAAGCCTGAATCTTCGGGGTGTCGTCTACCACGCGCCCGACGGACGACCCCGTGCGGCCGCCGGCGTCGTGCTCGACGTGACGGACCGCGAGCAGATGGCGGCAGCCCTGCGCACGGAGCGAAAACGCCAGTGGGCCCTGTTCGAGGTGCTGCAATCCTGGTCGAACTCGGCCCTCTATGTCGGAGGTCAGCGGGTGGCGTCGCCCGAGATCCTCAGCCTGACAGGCGTGAGCCAGGAGGCGTTCCAGGCCAACTGCGACCAAGTCGTCGCCGCCGACGACCGTGCCCGCATGCGCGCCCATATTCAGGCGATGATCGCCGCCGGGAAATCCTTCGAGGTTTCGAAGCGGCTGGTCATGGCGGGCGGTAACCAAAGTGAGTTCCGCTTCCTCTACACCCCCGTCCGTGACGCGGAGGGCCGTACCGAGACCTGGGCGACCCACGCCGCGCGGGTGGGTGGCCCGGCGGCTCCCGTCGTCGATGGGGTGCGCAAGGGGCTGGTGCAGGGGATCGAGGGGAGCCATCTGCGGGCGGCCCGCGCGCTGCTTGGCTGGTCGATGCAGGATCTGGCGCAGGCGGGCGGGCTGTCCTTCGCGACGGTGCGCCGCCTGGAGGAGGGCGAGGGCGGGCGTCGCGGCCACAGTCACGAGAGGGCCGTCGCCGCCCTTCAGCGGGCGGGAATCGGCTTCCAGATCGTCGAGGGCAACCGGGTCGCCGTGTTCAGGCGGTAGCGCCCGAACGCCCCCGTCCGCCTCTCCTACTTGCCGATACAGAAGCCGGAAAAGAGGCGGTCGAGCATCTCCTCGACCCCGACATGACCGCCGACCTCCCCCAGCGCCCGGACGGCAAGGCGCAGATCCTCCGCGATCAGTTCCGGCGGAAAGCCGGCCGGCGCGGCGGCGACGCGGTCGAGATGACCGGCCGCGCGGGTCAGCGCCGCGCGATGGCGCTCGCGGGTGACGAGCGCGTCGCCCTGACCGAATGAGGCCGCCGCCGCGGCCTGCACCGCATCGAGAAGCGCGTCGAGGCCGGCGCCCGTGACGGCCGAGACGGCGAGGGCGCCCTCCCCCGCTCCGGGCGCGAGGTCGCTCTTGGTGCGAATCCGAAGGGTGGGGATATCCCCGAGGCCCTCGGCGACGGCCGGTCCGTCGGCGGGCATGAGGTGGAGCACGAGGTCGGCGCTCCGGATGCGGCGATGCGTGCGCTTCACCCCCTCGGCCTCGATCGCATCCTCGGTCGCGCGCAGGCCCGCCGTATCGACAAGGATCACCGGCAGGCCGCCGAGATCGCACCGCACCTCGATGGTGTCGCGGGTCGTGCCCGGAATGTCCGAGACGATGGCCGCGTCGCGCCCGCTCAGGGCGTTGAGCAGGGTCGATTTTCCGGCATTGGGAGCGCCGGCCAGCACGACGCAGAAGCCCTCGCGCAGGCGCTCGCCCCGGCGCCCGTCGGCGAGAGCGCCCTGAATCGCGTCGCGCAGGGCCGCCGCGCGGCCGGAGAGGGCGGCGTCGAGATCGTCCGCGTCCACGTCGCCCTCGTCGGCGAAGTCGAGGGCCGCCTCTGCGCCGGCGAGCAAGTCGATGCCGGTCTCGCGCCAGGTCGCGACCTGACGGCCGAGGGCGCCGTCGAGCTGGCGCAGGGCCTGGACGCGCTGCGCCTCGGTCTCGGCGTCGATGAGGTCGGCGATGCCCTCCGCCTCGGTGAGATCGATGCGGCCGTTGAGGAAGGCGCGGCGGCTGAACGCCCCGGCCTCCGCCGGCCGACAACCCGGAACCGATGCGAGCGCCCGCAGCACCGCGGCCCGCACGGCGAGGCCGCCGTGCAAGTGCAGCTCGGCCATGTCCTCGCCGGTGGCGGTGGCAGGGCCGGGGAGCCAGGCGACGAGAGCCTGATCGAGGATTTCATGGGATGCGGGATCGCGCAGGCGGCGCAGGGAGAGCCGGCGCGGCTCCGGTCGTCCGCCGGCCAGCCGGTCGAGGGCCGCCCCGGCAGCGGGCCCGCTGATCCGCACCACCGCCACCGCCGCCCGGCCGAAGCCGCTCGCCGGGGCGAAGATGGTGTCGGTGGGCGTGGGCAGGGAGGGAGTCATCGCCGGATCGTGTCATGCCGTTTCCGGCTGTATCGCTTCGGTCATCGCCCCTCTCCCCCCCTTGTGGGGAGGAGGCAGGAGGTGGGGGTGGTTCAGAACGAGGCGGTGCGGTGCCTTCTGCACCACCCCCACCTCCTGCCTC
>NZ_JBELQE010000068.1:0-49916 GCF_040270385.1 Methylorubrum podarium
CCTGCCTCTAGCCCCCCCTGATCTCCTCCCTCCCCGCCATCTCCGCGACCCCCCACCACTAGTCGTTGCTCCTCGTCATCAACACCCCCCTCCGCTGCACGCGCGGTAGGAATGACAAGAAACTACTTCTCGTGGTGTCCGGCCGAGATCCGGTCGGTGAGAGCCATCAGCAGGCCGGAGACCACGAAGACCATGTGGATGCCCACCAGCCAGGCGAGATCGCGGTCGCTGTAGTTCTTCACGTCGAGAAACGACTTCAGGAGCTGGATCGCCGAGATCGCGACGATGGAGGAGATCAGCTTCAGCTTGAGCCCGGTGAAGTCGATCGTGCCCATCCAGGTGGGCCAATCCTTGTGGTCGGTGTGATCGAACTTCGAGACGAAATTCTCGTAGCCCGAGAAGATCACGATGATCAGCAGCGAGGCGGTGAAGGTCAGGTCGACCAGGGCGAGCACGCCGAGGATGGTCTGCGATTCGGTCGAGTCCAGCGTGTGCGCGACGACGTGGCCGAGCTCCATCAGGACCCGGACCAGCAGGACGACGAGGGTGACCGTCAGCGCGGCGTAGAACGGCGCCAGCAGCCAGCGGCAGGCGAAGAGGAAGCGTTCGAAGCCACGTTCCAGCATTGTCTCTCGATCCCGGCCTTCCGAGCGGGCCGGGATGTGGCACGGGCGCCGCGGCCCCGCAAGACGGTCACGCTTGGGTCCGCCGCGCGGGGGCCGGGCGGGGATTCACTCCGCCGCCACGCCGACGCCGACGGGGCAGGACACGCCGGTGCCGCCGAGCCCGCAATAGCCGCCGGGATTCTTGGCGAGGTATTGCTGGTGGTACTCTTCCGCGAAGTAGAAGGTGTCGAGCGGCACGATCTCCGTCGTGACCGGCCCGAAGCCCCGCGCGTCGAGGGCCCGCGCGTAGGCGTCCCGCACGGTCCGCGCCGTGGCGGCCTGCGCCCCGTCCCGCGTGTAGATGCCGGAGCGGTACTGCGTGCCGACGTCGTTGCCCTGGCGGTAGCCCTGGGTCGGATCGTGGCTCTCGAAGAAGGTCTTGAGCACGGATTCCAGCGGCAGCACGGCCGGGTCGTAGGCCACGAGCACGACCTCGTTGTGGCCGGTGAGGCCGCTGCAGACCTCCTCGTAGGTCGGGTTCGGCGTGTAGCCGCCGGCATAGCCCACGGCGGTGACGTGGACGCCTTCAGGCAGCTGCCAGAATTTGCGCTCCGCCCCCCAGAAGCAGCCGAGCCCGAGCACGATCGTCTCGACACCCTCCGGATAGGGCCCCTTCAGCGGGTTTCCGTTGACGAAGTGGCGCTCGGCGGTCGGCAGGGGCTGCGGCCGGCCGGGGAGCGCTTCGGACGGCGTCGGCATCTCGGGTCGCTTGCGGAACAGGAGCATCGCTGTGTCCTCTGGTGATCGCGAGACGCGGCGCGGAGCCGTAGAACCCGCTGGCATCACGCTCGAATTCGCGTGATATGGTCATTGCCGTCCGCTTTGGCGACGGGGTCGGACGCGCGGTCACGGCCCCGGCGGCTTGCATCGGGGGAGCGATCGGGAGCGGATGGAGCCTGGCGACGACTGGCAGCTGGCCGAGCGGATCCGGACGAGCGCCCGGTCGAGCCGGGGCGATCCCTTCGCGGCGTCCGTGCGGGCGACGCGGATGGCGATGATCATCACCGACCCGCGCCAGCTCGACAACCCGATCATCTACGCCAACGACGCGTTCCTGCGACTGACCGGCTACGCGCGGCTGGAGGTCATGGGGCGCAATTGCCGCTTCCTGCAGGGGCCCGGCACGGATCTCGACACGGTGTCGCGGCTGCGCGCGGCGATCCGTGACGAGACGGACATCCAGGCCGAGCTTCTGAACTACCGCAAGGACGGCTCGACCTTCCACAACGCGCTCTACATCAGCCCCGTCCACGACGAGGACGGCACGCTCCTGTTCTTCTTCGCCTCGCAGCTCGATGTCAGCGAGCGCCACGCCCTCGCCGCCGAGCGCGACCGGACCAGGGCGGCCCTCGACGCCAACGCGCTGCTGCTGAGCGAGATCGGGCACCGCGCCCGCAACGATCTCCAGATGATCTCGGCGATGCTGACGCTTCAGAGCAGCAACAGCCGGGATCCGGCGGTGCGCGCGGCGCTCGCCGAGGCGATCGGGCGGGTCGATGCCCTCGGCGCGCTCTACCGCCAGCCCGCCTCGGAGGAGGAGAGCGCCGCGGGCCACGATCTCGCCGACCTCGCCCGCGAGATCGCCGTGACCCTGATCGAGGCGTCGGGCCGGCGCGACATCGCCCTCGACCTCGATCTCGCACCGTTCCGGATCCGGCCGAAGGCGGCGGGACCGCTCGCGCTGGTCGTCAACGAGGTGGTCTCCAACGCCATCCGCCACGCCTTCCCGTCGCGGGCCGGCCGGCTCGCCCTTCGCGTCGGTCGCGACGGGGACGATCTGATCGTGTCGGTGGAGGATGACGGGATCGGCCTGTCCGCCGCGGCCGACGGGAGCTTCGAGGCGACCCTGATCAGCGTCCTGACCCGGCAGGTCGGCGGCACGAACAGCGTCCTGCCGCGGGACCCGGCGGGCACCACCGTCGCGTTCCGCTTCCCGGCCCAGCGCATCGAGGCCTGAGCCTCACGCCGCCGACGGAACCTCAGTGCCGGTCGTCGGGGGCGGGCGGCAGAGGCATCACCTCGATGCCCTCCTCGACGAGCGCCCGCGCCTCCTGCGCACTCGCCTCGCCGTAGATCGGGCGCCCTTCGGCATCGCCGTAATGGATCGCCCGCGCCTCGTCGGCGAAGCGGTCGCCGACATGCTCGGCGCTCGCGACCACGTGCTCGCGCACGGCCCGCAGGAGGGCGCGCAACTGCCGCTCCGGCTCGGCGATCATCGGCGTCGGCGCCTGGTCCGCCCCGGCGGGAACGGGGAGCTGCGCCGCCGGAGCCTCGGCCCGGCCGCGATCGGTGCGCGCCACCGCGGGCGCCATCGGCGCCTTGGCGACCTTGAGCGAGTCGCAGAACGGGCAGGTCACGAGGCCGCGGGCCGCCTGTTCGTCGTAGGCCGCGTTGGACGGGAACCAGCTCTCGAACCGGTGGCCCGAGTCGCAGGCGAGGGTGAAGCGGATCATGCGGGAGAGATGGGGAGCGTTCAGGCGCGCCGCACGCCGAAGCTGCGCGCGTGGGACAGGGTGGGGATGCGGGCGCGCGCCTCCGCGACCCGCGCGAGGTCGATCTCGGCGAGGATGAGGCCCGGCGCGTCGCCCTCGGCCTCGGCGAGAATGCGGCCCCACGGATCGACGATGAGCGAGTGCCCGAAGGTCTCGCGCCCGTCCTCGTGCCGCCCGCCCTGCGCCGCCGAGATCATGAAGGAGCCGGTCTCGATGGCCCGCGCCCGCTGCAGGATGTGCCAGTGCGCCTCGCCGGTCTGGCGGGTGAAGCAGGCCGGCGCGGTCATCACCGTGGCGCCGGCCTCGGCCAGCGCCCGGTAGAGGGCGGGAAAGCGAATGTCGTAGCAGATCGTCAGCCCGAGGCTGGCGAGGGGCGTCTCGGCGACGACGGCGCAATCGCCGCCCGAATAGGTCGCCGATTCCCGCCAGCTCTCGCCGTTGGGCAGATCGACGTCGTAGAGGTGGAGCTTGTCGTAGGCCGCCTGGATCTCGCCCGCCGCGTCGATCAGGAAGGCGCGGTTGGCGATTCTCTCGCCCTCGCGGATCGCCAGCGAGCCGATCTGCAGAACGATCTTTTCCGCCCGCGCAACCTCGCGCAGCGCCGCAAGCGTCGCGTCGCGCTCCTGCGGTCCGACCTTCTCGAACAGGGCCGTGCGGTCGCGCTCGATCAGCGAGGTCGTCTCCGGCGTCTGCACATAGGCCGCACCCCGGCGCGCCGCCGCGCGCACCGCCGCCACCGCAGCCTCGCGGTTGGCGGCCGGGTCACGCCCGCCGCGCATCTGCACGCAGGCGGCGACGAACGGCTTGCGGTCGGACAGGTCCGTCATGCCGCGAGCAGGGGATCGAGGTCGCCGGCCCGCTCCAGGGCGTAGAGGTCGTCGCAGCCGCCGACATGCTGGTCGCCGACGAAGATCTGCGGCACCGAGGTGCGCCCGCCGGCCCGCTGGACCATGGTCGCGCGGGCGCCCGCCGTCTTCTCGACGTCGATCTCGTGGAAGGACACGCCCTTCTCGCGCAGCAGGCTCTTGGCCGCCGAGCAATAGGGGCACCAGGCCGTGGTGTAGATCGTGACCGGCTGCATGGGTCCGTCGCGCGCCCGAGGAGAGGGGAAGCGACGGATATAGGCGAGCCGCGGGCGTCTTCCTACTGCGGCCGGGCCACAGCGCGGGAAGAACGCCGCCCCGGCTCCCGGCGAGCGCCTCAGGCGGCCAGCAGCTTCTCGACCTCGTTGACGAGGTCGCGCAGGTGGAAGGGCTTCGAGAGCACCTTCGCATCCTTCGGCGCCTTGGAATCCGGGTTCAGCGCCACCGCGGCGAAACCGGTGATGAACATCACCTTGATGTCGGGATCGAGCTCGGTGGCGCGGCGCGCCAGCTCGATGCCGTCCATCTCCGGCATGACGATGTCGGTCAGCAGGAGCTCGAACGGCTCCTCGCGCAGGCGGTTATAGGCGGACAGGCCGTTGTCGAAGGACAGCACGTCGTAGCCGGCGTTCTGGAGCGCCTTGGCCAGAAACCGGCGCATGTCGTTGTCGTCTTCCGCGAGCAGGATCTTCATCGAACGGCGTCCCGGTGCCCATGCGCCTTTGGAGTGTCTCGGCAACGACCGGTCGCTACCATCTCCCTTCGGGGCAGGACAGCGCAGCCGGAGCTTTGTGTGAGACGCTCGGTGGTGTTCATTTCATAAAGCGTCGGCTTGGTAAACAGAGCATTAATCCTGCCCGGTGCCGGGCCGCACCCAGCGGCCGGAGCGCCCGTCGTGTCCCTCTCGCGCCACGGTGCGGCGCATGGTGGACAGGGCGGGCGAGCCGCCGCAAAGTGGCGCGATGTTCCCTCCGCGCCATGCTCAGGCACCCACGTCTCGATGAGCCCATCACAGCCCGACGGCCCCGAGGCGTTCGATCCACCCTTCGTCGTGGACGAGCCGGCGCAGCACGCGATCCCGTTCGTGTTCAACACGCCGCATTCCGGCGCGCATTACCCCGTCTCCTTCCTCGCCTCGTCCCGGCTCGACGCGCTCGCCCTGCGCCGCTCGGAAGATGCCCATGTCGACCGGTTGTTCGCGTCCGTCGTCGGCCTCGGCGCGCCCCTGATGCGGGCGAACTTCCCCCGCGCCTATCTCGACGTGAACCGCGAGCCCTACGAGCTCGACCCCCGCATGTTCGCCGGCCGCCTGCCCTCCTACGCCAACACCCGCTCCATGCGGGTGGCCGGAGGCTTGGGCACGGTGCCGCGCATCGTCGCCGACGGGCAGGAGATCTACCGGGAGCGGCTGCCGGTGGAGGAGGCGGTGCGGCGCATCGAGACACTCTACAAGCCCTATCACCGGACCCTGCGCGGGCTCATCCATCGCACGGCGCGGACCTTCGGCCGGGCCTTCCTGATCGATTGCCACTCGATGCCCTCGTCGAGCCTGGGGCGTGACGAGAGCGCGCAGGCCGACTTCGTGCTCGGCGACCGCTTCGCTACGGCCTGCCTGCCCTCCCTGGTGGAGGGCGTCGAGAGCCGCCTGAGGGCGCTCGGCTACAAGGTGGTGCGCAACAAGCCCTATGCCGGCGGCTTCATCACCGAGCATTACGGCGAGCCGGGGCTCGGGCGGCACGCGCTGCAGATCGAGATCAACCGGGCGCTCTACATGAACGAGCAGTCGCTGGCGCTGACGGCCGGGTTCGCGACGCTCGCGGACAATCTCGCCGAGGTCTTTGCTGGGGTCGCCGCCGAGACGGTGGAGGTGTCGGCCCCTCGCATGGCGGCCGAGTAGTCCCGCCGGAGCCGGGGCCTCGCGCCGCCCGAGGCTGGAGCGGCCGAGACTCGATCAGCCAAGAAAAAAGGCCGCCCCGAAGGACGGCCCGAAGTCTAGGGAGGAAACGCCCAAGAAGGGCTACGGGACCGCGACGCCATCGCGATCTCGCAATGCACAAATCGCATCGCGGCGCACAAATCGCAAGGGAAACGGTAACGTTTTCACCTGCGATCAGCGCATAGCTCGATGGCGTTTTCGCATGGGCGGATTTCACTCCCTCGTCACACAGTCTCCCTTGGGCCGACACAAGCGGCCGGGGCGGTCCCGGGCCGGGGTCGGATCATGCCGGCTCAGGCATCGCCCAACAGCGCCCGGATCTCCGCCTTCAGGGCGTCGGCCAGTTCCGGCCGCTCCAGGCCGTAGGCGAGGTTGGCGGTGAGGAAGCCGATCTTGGAGCCGGTGTCGTAGGTGCGCCCGTCGAAGCGCATTCCGTAGAACTTCTGCTGCTCGGCCAGCCGGATCATGGCGTCGGTGAGCTGGATCTCGCCACCCGCCCCCTTCTCGCCCCGCTCCAGGATCGAGAAGATCTCGGGCTGGAGGATGTAGCGGCCGGAGATGATGAAGTTCGAGGGCGCGGTGCCCTGCTTCGGCTTCTCGACCATGCCGGTAATCTCGAAGGTCTGGCCGAAGGTCTCGCCCACGGCGACGATGCCGTACTGGTGGGTCTCCTCGGGCTTCACCTCCTCCACGGCGATGACGTTGCCGCCGTGCTGCTCGTAGGCCTTCAGCATCTGGCCCATGCAGCCGCGGCTCAGCATGTCGGGCAGCAGCACGGCGAAGGGCTCGTCGCCGACGATCTCGCGGGCGCACCAGACCGCGTGGCCGAGGCCGAGCGGCGCCTGCTGGCGGGTGAAGCTGGTCTGCCCGGCCTTGGGGAGGTCCTTCTTCAGCTCCTCGTAGGCTGCCGTCTTGCCGCGCTCCTGCAAGGTGTGGTCGAGTTCGAACGCGATGTCGAAGTGATCCTCGATCACCGCCTTGCCGCGGCCGGTTACGAAGATGAAGTGCTCGATGCCGGCCTCGCGGGCCTCATCGACGACGTGCTGGACGACGGGGCGGTCGACGACGGTGAGCATTTCCTTCGGCACGGCCTTGGTGGCCGGCAGGAAGCGCGTGCCGAGGCCCGCGACGGGAAGGACGGCCTTGCGAATTCGTTTCATGTGGCGGGACCCGTTCTTGGCGTGTGTCGGGGCAAGCCCTGATCGACGAGATCAAATAGGACGCGAGCCGCCGCCAACAGCCCCGCTTGGGTGTGATTGGCAGGATTTCGTCACTAAACAGGCTTGAATGTTCGGTCGCCGGATGGCGGAAGACGGAGCGGGGGGGACGATGGCGGTTCTGGTCACGGGCGGCGCGGGTTATATCGGCAGCCACATGGTGCTCGCGCTCGTCGATGCCGGGCACGAGGAGGTCGTGGTCCTCGACGATCTCTCGACCGGCTACGACTGGGCGCTGCCGCCCGAGGTGCGCCTCGTCGTCGGCGACGTGGCCGACCAAGCCCTCGTCACCGAGACGATCCTGCGCCACCGGATCGACGCGGTCGCGCATTTCGCGGCCAAGATCGTCGTGCCCGAATCGGTCGCCGATCCGCTCGGCTACTACCTCGCCAACACCGTGAAGACGCGCGCGCTGATCGAAACCGCTTCGCGCACGAATGTGAAGCACTTCATCTTCTCCTCGACGGCCGCCGTCTACGGCGAGCCGGAGATCGTGCCGGTGCCCGAGACGCTGGCGACGAACCCGATCAACCCCTACGGCCGCTCGAAGCTGATGAGCGAGTGGATGCTCGCCGACGCGGCGGTGGCGCACGGCTTCACCTACGGGGTGCTGCGCTACTTCAACGTGGCCGGGGCCGATCCCCGCGGGCGCTCCGGGCAATCGATGCCGGCCGCCACCCACCTCATCAAGGTGGCGACGCAGGCGGCGCTGGGGCAGCGCACGCATCTGGAGGTGTTCGGCACCGACTATCCGACCCGCGACGGCTCGTGCCTGCGCGACTACATCCAGGTCTCGGATCTAGCCGCGGCGCACCTGACCGTGCTCGACCACCTGCGGGGCGGCGGCGAGAGCCTGACCCTCAATTGCGGCTACGGCCGGGGCTATTCGGTGCTGGAGGTGGTGGAGGTGGTCAAGCGCATCTCCGGCCGCGACTTCGAGGTGCGCCTGTCGCCGCGCCGTGCGGGCGACCCGGCCCAGATCATCGCCGGCGCCGACCGCATCCGCAACGAGCTCGGCTGGACCCCGAAGCACGACGACCTCGACGCCATCGTCGCCCAGGCGCTCGCCTGGGAGGACGCCCTGGCGAAGCGGAACCGGCGGTGAGGGCGCCCGGCGCGGTCCTCGTCCTCGCCCTCGCGCTGCTGGCGAGCCCGGCGGCCGCGCAGGACGGCGATTTCTCCGGCTTCGTCGCCTCCCTACGATCCGACGCCGCGGCCCGCGGCATCTCGCAGGGGACGTTCGACGCCGCCTTCGCCGGCCTGGGCGGGCCCGACCCGGACGTGGTCGCCCGCACCCGCCGCCAGGGCGAGTTCAGCCGGCCGGTCTGGGACTACCTCGTCGGCGCGGCGTCGGGCGCCCGCATCGTCAAGGGGCAGGCCCAGGGCAAGCGGCTCGCCTCCACGCTCGCCGCCATCGAGACGAAGACCGGCGTTCCGCGCGCGATCGTCCTGGCCTTCTGGGGCGTCGAATCGGATTTCGGTGCCAGCGCCGGCTCCCTGCCGACGATCCGGGCGCTGGCGAGCCTGGCTTACGCCCGGCACCGCGGCAGCCTGTTCCGCGACGAGCTGCTGGCCGCCCTGCAGATCCTCGAGAACGGCGACATCGCGCCGGCTCGGATGGTCGGCTCCTGGGCCGGGGCCATGGGGCAGGTGCAGTTCCTGCCCTCGGTCTACCTCAAGGAGGCGGTCGATTTCGACGGCGACGGGCGGCGCGACATCTGGCGCTCGGAGGCCGATTCTCTGGCCTCCATCGCCCATTACCTGCGCTCGCTCGGCTGGAAGCCCGGCCTCTCCTGGGGCTACGAGGTCAGCCTGCCCAAGGACTTCGACCTGACCCGCTATCGCGGTCCGCTCGCCGACTTCGCCGCCCGCGGCGTGCGCCGCACCGACGGCAAGCCCTTGCCCGCGGGCGGCGAGGCGAGCCTGTTCCTGCCCGGCGGCCTCGGGGCGCCGGTCTTCCTCATCACCGACAATTTCGAGGTGATCCGCGGCTACAACACCTCCGATTCCTACGCGCTGGCGGTGGGCCACCTCGCCGACCGGCTGGCCGGCGGCCCGGCGCTGGCCGCGCCCTGGCCCAACGGCGCCGCGCGCCTCGACGGGCCGGGTCTCAAGCGCCTCCAGGCGGGGCTCGCCGCACGGGGCCTCTACGCGGGCGACCAGGACGGGCGGGCCGGTCCGAAGCTGCGCGAGGCGGTGCGGCAGTACCAGATCCGCGAGGGATTGCCCGCGGACGGCTACGCCCGGCCGGCTCTGCTGGAGCGCCTGGAGGGGCGGCCTTAGACGCGGACGATCCGAGGCGCTATCCTGAGCGGATGTGAGGTCGGGCGAGCCCGGCCCCTCCCCTTCGATCGAGGCTTCGCGCATGCACCGTCGCCCGACCGATCGCACCGCGTGCCCGCGTTCCCCTGCGATCCTCGGCCTTCTCGTCCTCGCGGCCCTCTGGCTCGCCGCGACGTGGTCCGTCCTGCCGCAGCCGGCCGCGGCGCAGTGGGGCGACAGCTACGACGCGCCCGCCGCCGACCCGTACTACGCGCCGCCGCCGCGCCGCCGGGCGCGGGGGGCCTACGCCGACGAGTACGGCCGGGCGCCCGCCCGACGGGCCGCGCCGCCGCAGGAGGCGCCGCGCCAGTTCTACTGGCCCTGGGAGGATCAGCCGCGGGCCCAGCCGACCCCACCGCCGCAGCCCTCGCCGGGCTATGCCCGGCCCTCGCGCCCGCGGGCGCCCGCCGCCGCCGGCCGCTCGGACGAGGAGCGCGCCGCCCGCCGCCGCCGGCCGAGCCCGGCGCCGACGGTGGCGCAGCAGCCCAAGGCCAAGGTGCCGAAGACGGCCCCGACGACCCAGATCGCCGTGTTCGGCGATTCGCTCGCGAGCTACCTCGCCAAGGGCATCGACGAGGCGTTCACCGACAATGCCGAGATCGCGGTGCTCGACCGCTCGAAGGCCGATAGCGGCCTCGTGCGCAAGGACGTGGTCGATTGGGCCAAGAGCGCCGAGGATTTCCTCAAGGCGACGCCCAACCTGTCCTACGCCCTGATGATGGTCGGCGTGAACGACCGGCAGGCGATCCGCGAGGGCGACCAGAGCTACGAGGCGCTGTCCGACAAGTGGCGCGAGCTCTACGGCGCGCGGGTCGATGCGGTCGCGAAGGTGTTCGCCGAGCACAAGGTGCCACTGGTCTGGGTCGGCCTGCCGCCGGTTCGAAGCGAATCCTTGAGCCGCGACTTCGCGGCGATCAACGACGTCGTGCGCGAGCGGGTGCAGCGGGCCGGCCAGTCCTATGCCGAGGTCTGGCAGGGCTTCGTCGACGACCGCAACCGCTTCACCGCGTCGGGGCCCGACGTGGACGGCCAGGAGGCGCGGCTGCGGACCTCCGACGGCATCCACTTCACCGCCGCCGGCGCGCGCAAGGTCGCCCACTTCGCCGATGTCGAGCTGAAGCGCCTGATGGGCGCCAAGGGCGGCCTGCCCTCCGAGCAGCCCGCCGCCGCGATCGCGGCTACGCCCGGCGAGGGCGGGGCCGGCCTCGGCAGCGACGACACGGCGGCGATCGACCGCAAGATCACCGCGATGCTGCCGAGCCTGCCCGAGCCGCCCGGCATTCCGAGCCTGCCGGTCAAGCCCGCGGCCGGGCCCGTCGTGCCGCTCGGCCGCACCGAGACCTCGCCCGGCGGCACGCTGCTCACCGGCCGCCCGCAGGAGGGCGACGCCACCGGCACCCGCGAGCGCAGCCTGCAACGGGGGGCCGCTCCCCTGCCCCAGCCCGGCCGGGCGGACGATTTCCGCTGGCCGCCGGGGTGAGGCGATCCGATCCCTCCGCGTGGGTCGGAGGCGTGGACGCCCGTGTCAGGCGATGTCGGGGGGCAGCGCCTCGAAGGGATCGAGCGCCGTCACGTCGAGCGGGCGGAAGTGCCTGAGATTGCACGTCAGAAGCGTGAACGCGTGGCGCCGGGCCGTCGCGGCGATCGCGAGGTCCGCCCAGCCGGGGTCATGACCCTGCCCCTTCGCACGATCCCTCATGACGCCGATGTGCCGTGCCGTTTGGAGATCGACCGGCAGAATCCGGTCTGCGTAGAGGTGGAGGAGTGTCTCCAGCCATTCCGACAGACGGTCGGCCTTGCGGCTCGCTCCCTCCCGCCGACACTTGGCGATGCCGTCCTCGATCTCGGCGATCGTGACGACCGAGAGAAACAGGGCGGCGGTGTTGCGCTCCATCCAGGCCGTGACGTCCTCGACGGCGACGGCCTTGGTCGGTGCTCCGGCGGAGAGCACGTTCGTGTCGACAAGGTACAAGCGTCAGAGTTCCGCATCCCTGAATCCGCCGTCGCGCACCGGCAGATCGTCCGCTTCCAGGGGAGCCGTCATCAGCAGCCTGCCGAATGACGGAACCTGAGACAATCGCTGCCACTCCTCGAAGCTCAGCACGACGGCCTCGGGCCGCCCATGCCTCGTGATGATCGAGGGCTGCCCCCTTCGAGCCTGATCGATAACGGATGACAGGGTCGCCTTCGCCTCGCGAAGCTGGATCTCCTGCATCGAATCCTCCGTGACCATTGTAGTCACATTAGGGTCGCGTCTCGCGCTTGCAAGCGTTATTGCGCCCATAGTCGCGCCTCGGGCCCGCCCAAAAGGAAGGGCCGCCGCATCGCTGCGACGGCCCTCCGATCGTCCGGAAACGGCCGCCTACCGCGGCAGGACGGTCGCGCCCATCAGCGCCTCGTCGATCGAGCGGGCGGCCTGACGGCCCTCGCGGATCGCCCAGACGACCAGGGACTGGCCGCGGCGCATGTCGCCGGCGACGTAGATCTTCGGGTTCGAGGTCAGGTAGTCCTCGTCGTTGGCGGTGACGTTGCCGCGCTTGTCGACCGCGACGCCAGATTCCTCGACCAAACCCTTCTGCACCGAGCCGGCGAAGCCGATCGCCATGAAGACGAGGTCGGCCGGCAGCACGAACTCGCTGCCCTCCACCGGCTGGCGCCGCTCGTCCACGCGGGCGCAGACGACGCCGGTGAGCTGGCCCTTGCGGTTGCCTTCGAGCCGCAGGGTCGCCGCCTGGAACTCGCGCTCGGCGCCCTCCGCCTGGCTCGACGAGGTGCGCATCTTGGTCGGCCAGTAGGGCCACACCGTCAGCTTGTCCTCGCGCTCCGGCGGGCGCGGGCGGATGTCGAGCTGCGTCACCGAGAGCGCGCCCTGGCGGAAGGCGGTGCCGACGCAGTCGGACGCCGTGTCGCCGCCGCCGATGACGACGACGTTCTTGCCGGCCGCCAGGATCGGCAGCTCGCCGTTGCCCGGCATCGGCTCGGCACCGACCCGGCGGTTCGATTGCACGAGATAGGGCATGGCGTAGTGCACGCCGTCGAGCTCCTGGCCCGGCAGCTGCGGGTTGCGCGGATCCTCGGCGCCGCCGCAGAACAGCACGGCGTCGAACTGGCTCGTCAGCTCCTCCAGCGGCACGTTCACGCCGATATTGGCCTTGTAGTGGAAGACGACCCCCTCGGCTTCCATCTGCTTCACGCGCCGATCGATGTGGCGCTTCTCCATCTTGAAGTCGGGGATGCCGTAGCGGAGCAGGCCGCCGGCCTTGGGCTCGCGCTCGTAGACGTGCACGTCGTGCCCGACCCGGGCGAGCTGCTGCGCCGCCGCCATGCCGGCGGGGCCGGAGCCGACGATCGCCACGCGCTTGCCGGTGCGGGTCGCCGACGGTTCGGGCTTGACCCAGCCCATGTTCCAGGCCCGGTCCGCGATCGCCTGCTCGATCGTCTTGATGGCGACCGGCTGGTTCTCGAGGTTCAGCGTGCAGGCCTCCTCGCAGGGCGCGGGGCAGATGCGGCCGGTGAACTCGGGGAAATTGTTGGTGGAGTGGAGGTTGCGCGAGGCCTCCTCCCAGTCCGACTGGTAGACGAGGTCGTTCCAGTCGGGGATCTGGTTATGGACCGGGCAGCCGGTCGGGCCGTGGCAGAACGGAATGCCGCAATCCATGCAGCGGGCGGCCTGTTTGGACAGGTCGTGCTCGTCGAGCGGCAGCGTGAATTCGCGGAAGTGCCGAACGCGGTCGGCGGCGAGCTGATACTTCTGCTCCTGCCGGTCGTATTCGAGGAACCCTGTGACCTTGCCCATCGATCAGTCCAATCGCACCGCTTTGCCTGTCGCGAGATCCATCCGTCGCACCGTGACATTCCGATCGATCAGGGCCGAAGCCAGTTCTCGATCGTCAGGCCGGTGATCCGTTCGAACTCCCTCGTGTTGTCCGTCACCAGGACGCTGCCGTCCGCCAGCGCCTGAGCCCCTATGAGCCCGTCGTTCGCACCGATCGGCGTCCCGGCTTGCTCGAGCCTGAGACGCAGTTCCGCGTAGGTCCGGTCGAACGGCTCGCGCCAGGATTCGATCGGGATCGATCCGAGCACGGCCTCGACCTGTCGAGACAGCCGCTCGGAGGCTTTGCGTGCCGCGCCGTAGCGAAGTTCCGCCGCGACGATGACACTCGTATAAATCTGCGCCTCACCGACGCGCCGGATCTGCTCCGTCACCCGTCCCCCCGGCGAGCGAACCAGCGCCGAGAGGATGTTGGTGTCGAGCAGATACCGCATTCAGAGCCGGACGTCGTCCGGCGGTCCATCCTCGATGTCCGGCCAATCCTCGTCGAGATCGTCGAGGCTGCCGAGCACCGACAGGAGAGAGGGGACGGCGACCGGCTCCACCACGAGGCGGTCCCCCTCCGCGCGAAGAACCGCCTCGTCCCCGCCCAGCATGAAGCCGGGCGGGATGTCGAGCCTCTGTCCGTTCGCGGTCCGGACGAGGCGCACGCGCGTCGTCGGCTCGGCCATCGCCGTCTGCCCTCCCTACTCCGCCGCCACCGGCATCCGCGCCATCTCCATCTCGCGCAGGGCCCGACGATACTCGACCGGCATCACCTTGACGAACTTGGTGCGGTGGCCCGCCCAATCGTCGAGGATCTGCTTGGCCTTCGGCGAACCCGTGTACTTCAGGTGGTTGGTGAGAAGCTGCGACAGCCGCTCCTCGTCGTGACCCGACATGTCGGCGAGGATGTCGACCCGGCCCTTGGTCTCCAGGTCGCCGTCCTGGTGGAAGCGGCGCATGATGTCGTCCTCTTCCTCCACGGGCTCCAGATCGACCATCGACAGGTTGCAGCGGTCGCGGAACGAGCCGTCCTCGTCGAGCACGTAGGCGATGCCGCCGGACATGCCCGCCGCGAAGTTGCGGCCGGTCACGCCGATCGAGACCACCACGCCGCCGGTCATGTACTCGCAGCCGTGGTCGCCCATGCCCTCGACCACGGTGATGGCGCCGGAATTGCGCACGGCGAAGCGCTCGCCCGCCGCACCGCGGATGTAGCACTCGCCCGCGATCGCGCCGTAGAGGACGGTGTTGCCGGCCATGATCGTGCGGGCGGGGGGCGCCTTCAGCGCGTCGCTCGGACGGATGATCAGCTTGCCGCCCGACAGGCCCTTGCCGACGTAGTCGTTGCCGTGGCCGACGAGGTCGAGGGTGACGCCCGCCGCGAGCCACGCGCCGAAGCTCTGGCCGGCGGTGCCGCTGAGCCGCACCACGATGCTGTCGTCGGGCAGGCCGTCATGGCCGTACTTCTTGGCGACCGCCCCGGAGAGCATCGCGCCCGCGGCGCGATCCGAGTTGCGGATCACGTCGGTGAGCACGACCGGCTCGCCGGTTGCGAGGGCGTTCTCGGCCCCCGCGATCAGGCGGCGGTCGAGCACCGTGTCGATCGGGTGGTGCTGCGTCTCGACATGGCGGATCGCCACCTCCGGCCCGACTTCGGGCCGGTGGAACAGCTTGGAGAAGTCGAGGCCGCGGGCCTTCCAGTGCTCGATCGCCTCGCGCTTGTCGAGGAGGTCGGAGCGGCCGATCAGGTCCTCCAGCTTCGAGAAGCCCATCGCCGCCATCAGCTCCCGCAGCTCTTCGGCCACGAAGAAGAAGTAGTTGATGACGTGCTCGGGCGTCCCCTTGAAGCGCTTGCGCAGCACCGGATCCTGGGTGGCGACACCCACGGGGCAGGTGTTGAGGTGGCACTTGCGCATCATGATGCAGCCGGCCGCGATCAGCGGCGCGGTCGAGAAGCCGATCTGGTCGGCGCCGAGCAGCACCGCGATCATCACGTCCTTGCCGGTGCGGATGCCGCCGTCGGCCTGGAGCGCGACGCGGCCGCGCAGCCCGTTCATCACGAGCGTCTGCTGCGTCTCGGCCAGACCCGTCTCCCAGGGGCCGCCCGCGTGCTTGATCGAGGTGAGCGGGGCCGCGCCCGTGCCGCCGTCGAAGCCAGAGATCGTGATGTGGTCGGCGCGCGCCTTGGCGACGCCCGCCGCGACCGTGCCGACGCCGACCTCGGAGACCAGCTTGACCGAGATGTCGGCCGCCGGGTTCACGTTCTTCAGGTCGAAGATCAGCTGGGCCAGATCCTCGATCGAGTAGATGTCGTGGTGCGGCGGCGGCGAGATCAGGCCGACGCCCGGCGTCGCGTAGCGGACCTTGGCGATCTTGGCATCGACCTTGTGGCCGGGCAGCTGACCCCCTTCTCCGGGCTTCGCTCCCTGTGCCACCTTGATCTGAACCATGTCGCCGTTGACAAGGTACTCGGTCGTGACGCCGAAGCGGCCCGAGGCGACCTGCTTGATGGCCGAGCGGCGCGAGCGTCCGTCGGGCCCCGGCACGAACCGGCGCGGCTCCTCGCCGCCCTCGCCCGAGTTCGAGCGGCCGCCGAACGAGTTCATCGCGATGGCGAGCGTCTCGTGCGCCTCCTTCGAGATCGACCCGTAGGACATCGCGCCGGTGGCGAACCGCTTCACGATCTCGGCGGCCGGCTCGACCGCGCCGATGTCGATTGGCTGACGGCCGAGATCGGCCGCGGTCTTGATCCGGAACAGACCGCGCAGGGTCTTGAGGTGGTTCTCCTGCTCGTTCACCAGCCGCGCGTATTCGCGATAGCGCTCGGCCGCGCCGAGGCGCACCGCGTGCTGCAGCGTCGCCACGGTGTCGGGTGTCCAGGTATGGGTCTCGCCGCGGAGCCGATAGGCGTACTCGCCGCCGACATCGAGGGCGTTGCGGTAGATCGGGGCGTCGCCGAAGGCGTCCTGGTGGCGCAGGGCCGTCTCCTGGGCGACCTCGGCCATGCCGATGCCCTCGACAGTCGTCGCCGTGCCGAAGAAGTCCTTGGCCACGAAATCGGAGTTCAGGCCGATCGCGTCGAAGATCTGCGCGCCGCAATAGGACTGGTAGGTCGAGATGCCCATCTTGGACATGACCTTGAGCAGGCCCTTATCGATCGACTTGATGTAGCGGTAGACGATCTCGTCGTCGGTGAGGTCCGGCGGGAACTCGTCCTTCATCGCAACAAGCGTCTCGAAGGCGAGGTAGGGGTTCACGGCTTCCGCGCCGTAGCCCGCGAGGCAGGCGAAGTGGTGCACCTCGCGCGGCTCGCCCGACTCGACCACGAGTCCGACCGAGGTGCGAAGCCCCTTGCGGATCAGGTAGTTGTGAACGGCCGCGGTGGCGAGCAGCGCCGGGATCGGGATGCGGTCCGGCCCCACCATCCGGTCGGACAGGATGATGATGTTGTAGCCGCCGCGCACCGCGACCTCGGCCCGGTCGCACAGGCGATCGAGCGCCCCCTCCATCGCCGCCGCGCCGGATTCGGCCGCGTAGGTGATGTCGAGCGTCTTGGTGTCGAACCGGTCCTCGAAATGCGAGATCGAGCGGATCTTTTCGAGATCGCCGTTGGTCAGGATCGGCTGACGGACCTCGAGCCGCTTGCGGCGGGAGGCACCCTCCATGTCGAGCAGGTTCGGCCGCGGGCCGATAAACGAGACGAGGCTCATCACGGCCTCCTCGCGGATCGGGTCGATCGGCGGGTTGGTGACCTGCGCGAAGTTCTGCTTGAAGTAGGTGTAGAGCAGCTTCGGCTTGTCGGAGAGCGCCGAGAGCGGCGTGTCCGAACCCATCGAGCCGACCGCCTCCTGGCCGGTCACGGCCATGGGGGCCATGAGCAGCTTGAGGTCTTCCTGGGTGTAGCCGAAGGCCTGCTGGCGATCGAGCAGGGACACGTCCATGCGCGAGGCGCGCGGCTGGATCGGGTGCAGATCCTCCAGCACGATCTGGGTGTTCTTCACCCACTCGGCGTAGGGATGCGCCGAGGCCAGCTCGCCCTTGATCTCCTCGTCGGAGACGATGCGGCCCTTCTCCAGGTCGATCAGCAGCATCCGGCCCGGCTGCAGGCGCCAGGACTGGACGATCTTCTCGTCCGGGATCGGCAGCACGCCCATCTCGGAGGCGAGCACGACGAGGCCGTCATCGGTGACGATGTAGCGGGCGGGGCGCAGGCCGTTGCGGTCCAGCGTCGCGCCGATCTGGCGTCCGTCGGTGAAGGCGACCGCTGCCGGGCCGTCCCACGGCTCCATCAGCGCGGCGTGATACTCGTAGAAGGCGCGCCGCTCCTCGCCCATCAGCGGGTTGCCGGCCCAGGCCTCGGGGATGAGCATCATCATCGCGTGGGCGAGCGAGTAGCCACCCTGCACGAGGAACTCGAGGGCGTTGTCGAAGCAGGCGGTGTCGGACTGGCCCTCGTAGGAGATCGGCCAGAGCTTCGAGATGTCGTTGCCGAACAGCTCCGAATCGACGCTGGCCTGGCGCGCGGCCATCCAGTTCACGTTGCCGCGCAGCGTGTTGATCTCGCCGTTATGCGCGACCATCCGGTAGGGGTGCGACAGGCGCCAGGTCGGGAAGGTGTTCGTCGCGAAGCGCTGGTGGACGAGGGCCAGCGCCGAGACGAAGCGCGGGTCCTTGAGGTCGAGATAGTAGTGGCCGAGCTGGTGCACGAGCACCATGCCCTTGTAGACGATGGTCCGGCTCGACACGGAGACGGGGTAGAACGCCTTCACCCGCGCGTCGTCGAGGCCGTAGACCTGGTTCGAGATCACCTTGCGGGCGATGTAGACGCGCCGCTCGAAGGCGTCCTGATCGGTGACGCTGGCCGGGCAGCCGATGAAGAGCTGGCGGTGGTGCGGCTCGGTCTCCTTCACCGCCTTGCCGAGGTCGCTCGAATCCACCGGCACGTCGCGCCAGCCGAGCAGCGGCAGGCCCTCGTCGGCGAGCGTCTTCTCGACGATCGCCTCGATGGCGGCGCGGGCATCCGCGTCCTTCGGCAGGAAGAACTGGCCGATGGCGTACTGGCCGGCGGGCGGCAGCTCGAAGCCGAGGCGCGAGCATTCCTCCGAGAAGAAGCCGTGCGGGATCTGGGTGAGGATGCCGCAGCCGTCGCCCATGGTCGGGTCGGCGCCGACGGCGCCGCGGTGGTCGATGTTCTCCAGGATCTTCAGACCCTGCTCGACGATGCTGTGGCTGCGCCGGTCGTGCATGTCCGCGACGAAGCCGACGCCGCAGGCATCGCGCTCGTGGGCGGGGTCGTAGGCGCCTTCCGCCAGCGGAAGAGCCGGATCGCGCAGGATGAGCGGCTTCGCCCCGGCGCGCGAGGGCGCGGCCGTCTCGGGGGCCACGGTCTCGCCGATCACGGCCGGCACCGACAGTTCAGACGGGATTTCACGCATCGTCCGCAGATCTCCGACCCTGCCCGCACGCGAGCATGTTTCATGCCCGAACACCAACGGTGATCGGGCCGCCGCCGTCATTTCAAGTCGGGTCAGATGGGGTTCTTCCTGCCGGAATCGCCCGCCAACCCGCGGGCTGAACCCCGGCTCGCTCAGCCGGCGCTCGCCCGGATCGCCTTGGCGATCACCGGTTTATCAGCTCGTTCGGACGTCACGTCGATCACGTGATGGATCCCCAAAGCTCGCCGGACGGCCAAGCACGACAAAAAGGTAAGCGCGACAAATGGGACAGTCTTGCTGTCCTATAGGCGGACGTTGCCAGATTTCATTCATTCCAGCAAGGGGCCGCCGGGCATCGCCTTCGGCCTTTTGAACATGGGTCGAATTCGCGCAGCGCAGCCGCGGTTCAATGGCGCGAGGCGTGCCCCGCGGCACCGCGGTGCCCCCAAGCCCCTGGCAGGTTCCGGGCCGGTCCGCAATGTCGCCCCATTCAATCGTTTAGAAAACCTTGCCGGCACGGAGGGAATGCGGGGATCGCGTCTGCCGTGACGCCGGGGGACCCGCGGTCAACAGCGGGCTCCCGGGACCTTCCTCTCTGCTAAAGCTTGGTTCGCGGGGTCCCCATGGCTTCGAGCCGTCATGCCATCGGTCGTGTCCGGACAGCGGCGCTGCGCCGCGGACTCGGATTCGGGCTCGCCGCCGCGCTCCTGACCGGGGCCGGCCTTCACGGAGCCGCCGCCCAGGGCTTCTACCGCGAGATGTACGGCCCGCCGCGGGCGGTCTATTTCGAGGATGCCGGCCTGCTGCCGCCGCGGGAGGTCGTCGACGACCTGCGCGACCGCGGCTTCACCGAGATCGCCCGCCCCCGTTACGACGGCCGGAACTACCGCGTGGAGGCGACGAGCCCCCGCGGCCAGCGGCTGCGGCTCGTTGTCGATGCCCGCGAGGGCGACGTGATCGGGCGCGAGCCGCTGGGCGGCGTTTACTATCCCTCCGAGCGGATCCGTCCGGCGGCGCCCGGCTACGGCTGGACCGAGGACGACATGCGTCCGCGCCGGCCGATCCGAGAGGCGGAGCGCATCGTGCCGCCGGCCGACATCCCCTCGGTCCCTGGTTTGCGCAATGCGCCCCTGGGCGGCGAGCGGGATGCGCCCCGCGAGGCCCGAATCGAGCGCGTGCCGCCGGCCGCGCGGCCCGAGTCCAATCCCCTCGGGGTCAATCCCGACGCGGTCGGCCGCCAGGAGGCGCCGCGTCGCGCGGCGGCCCGGACTGCGCCGACGCCCAAGCTCCCGTCCCAGGCGCGAATCGCCCCGTCCGCTCCCGAGCCGTCGCTCCGGTCCGGCCCCGCCGGATCCTCCGGGATGACGCCGGCCGCCAAATCCGAGCCGGCCAAGCCGGAGGCGAAGGAGGCCAAGGCGGTCGAGCCGAAGGCGAACACGCCGCGGCCGGAGACCGGCAAGGCCGAAGCCGCCAAGCCGGAGCCGGCCAAGGACGCCTCCAAGGACGCCGCGACGGAGCCCGCCAGGACCGCCGAGTCGAAGCCGGCGCCGGCCGCGGGCAAGGGCTGGCAGGATCCGCCGGCCGACGGTTCGCGCAAGAACGTGCGGGTGATCGGCGGCGCGACGGTGGTTCCCGGCGGGGCCGGCGAGGCCGGCGGCACCGAGTAAGGCGATCCCCGGGCGGGAGCGGCGGCTCAGCCGCCCTCCCCCGCCAGCAGCAGTCGCTCACGCCCGGAGAACACGGTGAGCGTGTCGGAGCGGGCGATGGCGCAGAGCGTCATGTCGTGGCAGCGTGCCCGCTCGATGGCGAGCGAAGTCGGGGCGGAGATCGCCACCAGGACCGAGGCGCCGAGCGTCGCGGCCTTCTCCGCCATCTCGAAGGAGCAGCGGCTGGTGATGACGAGGAAACCCTCGTCCGGCCGCACGCCCCGGCGCAGCAGCGCGCCGATGCACTTATCCAGAGCATTGTGGCGGCCGACATCCTCGCGCACCGCGGACAGGGCCCCGTCGAGCCCGGCCCAGCCGGCGGCGTGGACCGCGCGGGTCTCCCGGTTCAGGGTCTGGCGGTCGGAGAGGGCCGTCAGCGCCGTCTGGATCGCCGCCAGCGTCACCTGCGGACCTTTTCCCGAACGGGTCCGGGCGGTCGGCAGGGCGGAGAGATCCTCGATGCCGCACACGCCGCAGCCGGTGCGTCCGCTGATCGCGCGCTTGCGGGCGAGGTGCTCGCGCAGCCGCCCCGGGGCGAGATCGACCAGGAGCCGCAGGCCGCCTTCGCCGGGCTCGACGGCGACGCCGCGGATCTCGTCGGGCGACTCGATCACGCCCTCGGTGAGGCTGAAGCCGTAGGCGAAGTCCTCGAGGTCGGCCGGCGTCAGCATCATCACCGCGTAGGGCACGGTGCCGTAGACGACGTTGACCGGCATCTCGACGGCGAGCGCGCGGGCGTCGGGCCGCGCCTCGGGCGCGTCGTAGGCGACGACGAGCGTTCCGACCTTGATCGACGTCGCAGGAGGCCCGTCGCCGACATCGTATTCAGAATTACGGCTGAGATCCTGCATCCGTATCCCCAGAAGCAGCCAAATTGCCCGTCGCGCAACCCTGCCGCCGCGTCCAAGCGACGCTTAGCGACGCTGTTGCGGTTGCGGTTTTACGATCAGTATGGTTCTACGTCGCAACCGCCCATCCGGCAGCGATACGGTCACGCCGGAACCGGCAAGGCCCGCGACAAGCTCGGGCAGTCCTCGGATTTGCGACGCCGGTCGGCAAATTCAAGGGCAAACAAACCATAGGCATCAGGGGAGCCAAGCGGGGATATGCGGACGACGCAGGTGCAACATCGGTCATCGTGGGGGCTCGCCGCGCTCGGCGCTCTCCTCGGTTCGTCCTCCTCCGCTCTCGCGGCCGGAATCGGTCAGCCCGAGCCGTGGCAGATGAGCCGTCAGATCCCGGTCACGGCCGAGGCCGCCGACCTCCTCAATTTCGAGCACGGGCTGCACTGGCTCGCCTTCGCGATCTCGGTCTTCGTTCTCGGCCTCATTCTCTACTGCGTCTTCAAGTTCAACGAGAAGACGAACCCCACGCCGTCGCGCACCACGCACAACACGATGATCGAGGTGGCCTGGACCATCATCCCGGTCCTGATCCTCGTGGCGGTGGCGATTCCCTCGTTCCGCACCCTGCGCACGCAGCTCTCGGACCCGAAGGCCGACGTCGTGGTCAAGGTGGTCGGCCACGCCTGGTACTGGTCCTACGTCTACCCGGCCGAGGGCGACAAGGGCGGCTTCACCTTCGATGCCAACGTCGACGAGGAGCAGCAGCCGAAGCTTCTCGCCACCGACAACGACATGGTCGTGCCGGTCGGCAAGATCGTGAAGGTGCAGGTGACCTCGGACGACGTCATCCACTCCTGGGCGATCCCCTCCTTCGGCGGCAAGATCGACGCGATCCCCGGCCGCCTGAACCAGTGGTGGTTCAAGGCCGACCGCGAGGGCACCTATCACGGCCAGTGCTCCGAGCTGTGCGGCGCCCGTCACGCCTACATGCCGATCACCGTGCGCGTGGTCAGCGAGCAGGCCTATGCCGAGTGGCTGACCGAGGCGAAGACCAAGTACGCCGCCATCGACAACGGCGCGCGCCTCGCGGACGCCCGCTGACGCTTTCCCGTGCCGGCGCGAGCCGGCCGGTTCTCCCTTCGCCAGAGGCGACAGACATCTGATTAAGGCAAGGATCGATGGCCACCGCCACAGCACATGCCGGGCATGACGCCCACCACGACCACAAGCCCTCTTTCTTCTCCCGCTGGTTCCTCTCGACGAACCATAAGGACATCGGCACGCTCTACCTGGTCTTCGCCTTCATGGCGGGCATCATCGGCGCGTTCCTGTCCTTCGGCATCCGCATGGAGATGGAGGAGCCCGGGCTCCAGTACTTCTCCAACCCGGCGACCTACAACGTGTTCGTCACCGGCCACGGCCTCATCATGGTGTTCTTCATGGTGATGCCCGCCCTCATCGGCGGCTTCGGCAACTGGTTCGTCCCGCTGATGATCGGCGCGCCGGACATGGCGTTCCCGCGGATGAACAACATCTCGTTCTGGCTGACGGTGTCGGGCTTCGCCTGCCTCCTCTGCTCGCTGTTCGTCGAGGGCTCCCCCGGCGCGGCCGGCGCGGGCACCGGCTGGACCGTCTACCCGCCGCTCTCCTCCTCCACCGGCCATCCCGGCCCGGCGGTCGACTTCGCGATCTTCTCGCTCCACCTCGCCGGTGCGGGCTCGATCCTCGGCGCGATCAACTTCATCACCACCATCCTCAACATGCGCGCCCCCGGCATGACGCTGCACAAGATGCCGCTCTTCGCCTGGGCCGAGCTCGTCACCGCCTTCCTGCTGCTCCTGTCGCTCCCGGTGCTGGCCGGCGCGATCACGATGCTGCTGACCGACCGCAACTTCGGCACCACCTTCTTCGACCCGGCCGGCGGCGGCGACCCGGTGCTCTACCAGCACCTGTTCTGGTTCTTCGGTCACCCCGAGGTGTACGTGATGATCCTGCCGGCCTTCGGCATCGTCTCGCACATCATCGCCACCTTCTCGCGCAAGCCCGTCTTCGGCTACCTCGCCATGGCCTACGCCATGGTCGCCATCGGCGTCGTCGGCTTCGTCGTGTGGGCCCACCACATGTACACCGTCGGCCTGTCGCTCCAGACGCAGTCCTACTTCGTCTTCGCGACCATGGTGATCGCGGTCCCGACCGGCGTGAAGATCTTCTCCTGGATCGCGACGATGTGGGGCGGCTCGATCCGCTTCACCGCGGCGATGCACTGGGCGGTGGGCTTCATCTTCCTGTTCACGGTCGGCGGCGTCACCGGCGTCGTGCTCGCGAACTCCTCGGTCGATAAGTACCTGCACGACACCTACTACGTCGTCGCGCACTTCCACTACGTGCTCTCGCTCGGCGCCGTGTTCATCATCTTCGCCGGTGTCTACTACTGGTTCCCAAAGATGACCGGCCACGTCATCCCCGAGTGGGCGGGCAAGCTGCACTTCTGGCTGGCCTTCATCGGCGCGAACGTCCTGTTCTTCCCGATGCACTTCCTCGGGCTCGCCGGCATGCCGCGCCGCTACGCCGACTACCCGGAGGCGTTTGCCGGCTGGCACAAGGTCGCCACGCTCGGCGGTCACATCTTCGCCCTCAGCATGGTCGTGTTCGTGATCGGCATCGTGCTGGCCTTCCGCTCCAAGACCCGCGCCGCGGACAATCCGTGGGGCGAGGGTGCCACCACCCTGGAGTGGACCCTGTCCTCGCCCCCGCCCTTCCACCAGTTCGAGACGCTCCCCAAGATCGTCGACGAGCCGGCCCACTAAGGCGGGACGAACACATCAGGATCGCGAGGACCGCCGAGGCGGTCCTCGCTCTTTCCCGGGGGCCTCTCGCCGCTTCAGAGAGGCCTCCAGCAAAGGGCGGCGCCAGGAACGGCGCGATCCGAGACCACCAGAACAAGCGTCAGATCACGGTTTCCATGACGAGCCTGTCGAACAGCCTGAGCGCCGACGCCGGCCGCGTGTCGCTCTCCTCCGCCGCAGGCGGCGAGGTCTCCGACTTCTTCGCCCTGCTGAAGCCGCGGGTGATGGTGCTCGTGATCTTCACCGCGCTCGTCGGCATGGTGGTCTCGCACGCCACCGTGAACCCGGTGGTCGCGGCGATCTCGCTCCTGATGATTGCCGTCGGGGCCGGCGCCTCGGGCTGCCTCAACATGTGGTGGGACGCCGACATCGACGCCCTGATGACCCGCACCGCCAAGCGGCCGATCCCCGACGGGCGCATCCGCCCCGACGAGGCGCTCGCCTTCGGCATCGTCCTGTCGGTCGGCTCGGTGCTGATCCTGGGCCTCGCCTCGAACTGGCTCGCCGCCGGGCTGCTGGCCTTCACCATCGTGTTCTACGCGGTGATCTACTCGATGTGGCTGAAGCGGGCGACCGCGCAGAACATCGTCATCGGCGGTGCCGCCGGCGCCCTCCCCCCGGTGGTGGGTCAGGCGGCGGTGACCGGCCATGTCGGCATCGAGTCGCTGGTGCTGTTCGCGATCATCTTCATCTGGACGCCGCCGCACTTCTGGGCGCTGGCGCTGGTGAAGAGCGGCGAGTACGCCCGCGCCGGCATCCCGATGATGCCGAACGTCGCCGGCCCGGATTCCACCCGCCGCCAGATCGTCTGGTACTCCCTGCTCCTCGCCCCGCTCGCCCTCCTGCCGGTCTGGCTCGGCTTCGGCGGCTGGCTCTACGCCGCGGTCGGCGTGCTCGGCGGCCTCGGCATGCTGGCGGGCGCGGTGCAGGTCTACCGGCAGCGCGAGGGCGAGCCCGAGCGCAAGGCGGCAATGGGGCTGTTCGCCTTCTCGATCCTCTACCTGTTCCTGCTCTTCTCGGCGCTGCTCGCCGAGCAGGGGCTCGGACTCTTCCGCGCGGTCGTGGCGTGAGGCCCGAGATGTCCGATTTGCCGGAAGGCGTGCGCCCGCTCACGCCGGAAGAGGCCAAGACCCGCCGCAAGCGCTCGGTCGCCATCGCCCTGACGCTCGGCGCCCTGGTGCTGATCTTCTTCGTGCTGACGATCGCCAAGCTCGGACCGCAGGTCCTGCAGCGGCCGCTCTGAGGGCTTCGAACCGATGACGGATGCAACGGAGCGGCAGAACCAGGCGGCGCGCGGCGCGCGCTGGACCGTGCTCGCCTGCGCCGCCGTGGTGCTCGGCATGGGCGGCCTCGCGGCGGTCTCGGCGCCGCTCTACTCGATGTTCTGCAAGGCGACCGGCTATGGCGGCACGCCGCTCGTCGGCGCCGCGCCCTCCGCGCCGGTAACCGAGGCGCTGGCACCGGTCTCGGTCCGGTTCGACACCAACGTCGCCAAGACCCTGGCCTGGCGGTTCCAGCCGGAACAGTCCCGGGTCGAGGCGGTGCCGGGCCAGACGGCGACCGTGTTCTTCAAGGTGACGAATACCGGCCCCGCGCCCTCGACCGGCATCGCCGTGTTCAACGTGCAGCCGGACCTGATGGGCAGCTACTTCGTCAAGGTGCAGTGCTTCTGCTTCGACGAGCACACCCTGCAGCCGGGCGAGTCGGCGGAATTCCCGCTGGTGTTCTACGTCGATCCGGCCCTGCGCAAGGATCCGGACATCGGCACCCTGTCGGAGATGACGCTGTCCTACACCTACTACCCCTCGAAGAACGGCGCGCCGGTGGCGGAAGCGGCCAAGTCCGGCCCGACGCGCAATTTTTGAGGGATCGCTCGGCGGCTCAAGCGTGACAATGGCGCGGCCGCCGAAGTAGAGGATTTTCAACCGAGGCCCGGTCCCACCGGGCCTCCAAGGCAACAGGGCCCGGCCGTCAGCCGGTGACGGGCAAGGGCTTAGGGAGAACCATCGCGATGGCCGGGGCGCACGCCAAGAACCACGACTACCACATCATCAACCCGAGCCCCTGGCCGCTGCTGGGCGCCTTCTCCGGGTTCCTGATGGCCTTCGGCGCCGTCTTCTGGATGAAAGGCCTCTCCGCCGGCGGCCTCGCCATCGGCCCCTACGTGTTCGGCGCCGGCACGCTGGGCGTGCTCTACACCATGCTGTCGTGGTGGAAGGACGTCACCCACGAGGCGAATTCCGGCGACCACACCCGCGTGGTCCAGCTGCATCACCGCTACGGCATGATCATGTTCATCGCCTCCGAGGTGATGTTCTTCGTGGCGTGGTTCTGGGCCTATTTCGAGGCCGCCCTCTACACCGCCGACCCGATCCAGCCCCAGCGCGTCGAGTTCACCGGCGGCATGTGGCCGCCCAAGGGCATTGAGGCGTTCGACCCCTGGCACCTGCCGCTCCTGAACACGCTGATCCTGCTCACCTCGGGCACCACCGTGACCTGGGCCCACCACGCCCTGCTGCACGGCGACCGCAAGGGCCTGAAGTACGGCCTCTGGCTCACCATCATCCTCGGTGTCCTGTTCACCGCCTGCCAGGCCTACGAGTACGCCCACGCCCATTTCGGCTTCTCGGGCTCGATCTACTCGGCGACCTTCTTCATGGCGACGGGCTTCCACGGCGCCCACGTCATCATCGGCACGATCTTCCTCGCCGTCTGCCTGCTGCGCGCCTATGCCGGCGACTTCACCCCGAAGCAGCATCTCGGCTTCGAGTTCGCGGCCTGGTACTGGCACTTCGTCGACGTGGTGTGGCTGTTCCTGTTCGCCGCCATCTACGTCTGGGGCGCGGGCACCGGCGGCGCGGCCCACTGAGGCCGACCGCCGTCCGCGGACCTGCACCGACGGCAACCCTGAAGGGCGGCGCGAGCCGCCCTTTTTCGCGTGCGGCGGGCGGGCCGTTGCACCATACCGGCGAAACGATTTCGGCGGTGAACGAGGAGCATCCGTTGAACCGAGTCGCCACGACCCCGCCGGCTTCGGCCGGCCTGCGCGGGCGCCGCGGCCCGCTCGCGGCGGTCCCGTTCGCCGGCCGGGCCGCGAAGGGACGCGTCCGCCCGTGACCGGGCTGTCCCCGACCGAGCGCAGCGCGCGCTCGCGCAGCCTGTGGGCGCCGGGCCTCGCGGCCCTGGTCTGCCTCGCGATCCTGCTGGGACTGGGCACGTGGCAGCTCGCCCGTAAGGGCGAGAAGGAAGCGCTGATCGCCCGCATCGTCGAGCGCTCGCACGCCGAGCCGCCGGCCGCCCCGCCCCCCTTCGACACCTGGGACGCGAAGGCCGACGAGTTCAGCCGCGTGCGGGCGCGGGGCACCTTCCTCCACGACAAGGAGACCCTGGTGCACGGGTTGGCGCCGGGCGAGCCCGGCCGGGCGCTCCAGGGCTTCTACGTCCTCACGCCGCTCAAGCGCGACGACGGCACGACGATCCTGATCAATCGCGGCTTCGTGCCGACCGAGCTGAAGGACCCCAAGGACCGCGCCGCCGGCCAGGTGCCGGGCGAGGCGACGGTGACGGGCATGCTGCGGGCGAGCGAGGTCCGCGGGCTGTTCGTACCGGAATCCGACCCCAAGCGCGATGCGTGGTTCACCCGCGACGTCGCCGGCATCGGCGCCGCCCGCGGCCTGACGAACCTCGCCCCCTACCTGATCGAGGCGGACGCGACGGCCAATCCCGGCGGCTGGCCCCGCGGCGGCCAGCTCCGGGTCGATCTGCCCAACAACCACCTGCAATACGCCTTCACGTGGTTCGGCATCGCCGCCTGCCTCGTCGGCGTCTTTTCCGTTTTCGCGTGGCGGCGGTTGCACGATCCGGCGGAGCCGAAGGCCGGCTGAGGGCGTTGGCACGCGTGATGCCAGGATTCGGCGTCGCGCGGGAGGAAACCGCCCGCGAAACGATCCGCGGAGTGCCTTCCATGCGCGCCGTCATCAGCCTCCTGTTCGTTATCCTGATCGGCGTCGCGGCCCGGGCGGACGACGCGTCCCGCGACACCGCCCGCGACACGGCCCGCACGGCCGCCCGCGCCACCATCGAGCGGCAGATCGAGGCGTTCCGCCGGAACGACGCGGCGGGCGCCTACGCCGAGGCCGCGCCGCAGATCCGCAACCTCTTCCCCTCCGCCGACAGCTTCATCGTCATGGTGGAGAAGGGCTATGCTCCCGTGCTGCGTCCGCGCAGCTACCGCTTCGAGACGGCGGAGGAGGCGGGCGAGGACGAGATCGCCCAGGGCGTCAGCCTCCAGGACGAGGCCGGCATCGATTGGGTGGCGCTCTACACGCTCCAGCGGCAGGTCGACGGCGCGTGGCGCATCACCGGGTGCCACCTGAAGAAGGCGCCCGGCGAGAAGATTTGACGCCGCGGCGCCGAGAAACCGGTCCTGCTCCGCTTCGACACGGCGGAATCGATCGTGTAGAGGAGGCGCCTTCCCGGAGGCATCCTTGCTGCACGTCTCGACCCGCGGCGCCGCCGCGCCCTTGAGCTTTTCCGATGCGCTGCTCGCCGGCCTCGCCCGCGACGGCGGCCTCTACGTGCCCGAGAGCTGGCCGCAGCTCGGCCGCGACGAGATCGCGGGCTTCGCCGGCCTGCGCTACGCCGAGGTCGCCAAGCGCGTGCTGCGCCCGCTCATCGACGGCGAGATTCCGGACGACGCCCTCGACGGCATGATCGAGGAGGCCTACGCCACCTTTCGCCATCCGGCGATCTGCCCGCTGACGCAGATCGACGACAACCTGTTCCTGATGGAGCTGTTTCACGGGCCGACGCTCGCGTTCAAGGACGTGGCGATGCAGCTCCTCGGGCGGCTGATGGACTACGTCCTGCGCCGGAAGGGCGCGCGCGCCACCATCGTCGGCGCCACCTCGGGCGATACGGGAAGTGCCGCGGTCGAGGCGTTCAAGGGGCTCGATCAGGTCGACGTGTTCATCCTGTTCCCGCACGGCCGCGTGTCGGACGTGCAGCGGCGGCAGATGACCACGGTCAACGCGCCCAACGTCCACGCGCTGGCGATCGACGGCAATTTCGACGATTGCCAGAACATCGTGAAGGCGATGTTCCAGCACGGCGACTTCGCCGACCGGGTCAAGCTGTCGGGCGTCAACTCGATCAACTGGGCCCGCGTGGCGGCGCAGACCGTCTACTACTTCACCTCTGCGGTCGCGCTGGGCGCCCCGCATCGAACGGTGTCGTTCGCGGTGCCGACCGGCAATTTCGGCGACATCCTCGCCGGCTGGGTCGCCAAGCGGATGGGCCTGCCGATCGAGCGGCTGATGATCGGCACCAATGCCAACGACATCCTGGCCCGCACCCTGGAGCACGGCGCCTACGAGCCGCGCGGCGTGCAGCCGACCACCTCGCCGTCGATGGACATCCAGATCTCGTCGAATTTCGAGCGGCTGCTGTTCGAGGCGCTGCACCGCGACGCCTCGGCGCTCGGACGCCTGATGGCAGGCCTGAAGCAGTCCGGCGGCTTCACCCTGAGCCCCGAGGTCCTGGCCAGCGTGCGCGAAGAATTCGACGCGGCGGCGGTGCGCGAGCCGGACGTCGTGGACGAGATCGCCGGCACCTACCGCAAGACCGGCCTCGTGCTCGACCCGCACAGCGCCATCGGCGTGCGCGCCGGCCGCAAGCTCCTGGAGAAGGACCCGGCGACGCCGGTGGTGGCGCTCGCCACCGCCCATCCCGCGAAATTCCCGGACGCGGTCTCGCAAGCGACCGGCGGCGGACGCCCGGTCCTGCCGCCCCACCTCGCCGACCTAATGACCCGACCCGAAACCGTGGCGAATCTGGCCAATGATCAGGCCGCCATCGAGCGCTACATCACGGAGCATGCCCGCATCACGCGCGGCGCCTGAGGTGACATGAACCAGCACTTCTCGACCTTCGGCGCCTCCCCCGGCCTCACGGTCAGCCGGCTCGGCAATGGGCTCACCGTGGCCACCGAGACGATCCCCGGCGTCGCGACCGCCACGCTCGGCGTCTGGGTCGGGGCGGGCTCGCGGCACGAGCGGCCGGACGAGCACGGACTCAGCCACCTCATCGAGCACATGGCGTTCAAGGGCACGGCGACGCGCTCGGCGCGGAAGATCGCCGAGGACATCGAGAATGTCGGCGGCGAGATCAACGCCGCCACCAGCACCGAGAGCACGAGCTACACCGCCCGGGTGCTCGGCGAGGATGCGGGCGTCGCCCTCGACGTGCTCGGCGACATCCTGACCCGCTCGGTCTTCGACGCCGGCGAACTCGCCCGCGAGAAGGGCGTCATCCTGCAGGAATACGCCGCCGTCGAGGATACGCCCGACGACGTGGTCTACGACGCCTTCATCGAGACCGCCTTCCCCGACCAGCCGATCGGCCGGCCGATCCTGGGCCGGCCCGAGACGATCCAGAGCTTCGACCGGGCGGCGATCGAGGCCTACATCGCCCGCGAATACGTGCCGGAGCGCATGGTCCTCGCCGCCGCCGGCGCGGTGGAGCATGCCGAGATCGTCGAGGCGGCCGAGCGCCATTTCGGCGGCCTCCGATCCGTCGAGGCGCCTCCGGTGGTCTCTGGTGTCTACGGCGGCGGCGAGCGGCGGATGCAGAAGCGGCTCGAACAGGCCAACCTCGTCCTCGGCCTTCCCGGCCTCTCCTTCCGCGACGACGGCTACTACGCGCTCCACCTGTTCTCCCAGGTGCTCGGCGGCGGCCTCACCTCGCGGCTCTGGCACGAGGTGCGCGAGACCCGCGGGCTCGCCTACGACATCCAGGCCTTCCACTGGCCCTTCAACGATTGCGGTCTGTTCGGCATCGGCGCCGGCACCTCCGGCGCGGATCTCGCCGAACTCGTCGATGTCACCATCGCCACCACCCGCGAGGCGGCGGAGCGGCTCGACGCGGCCGAACTCGCCCGCGCCAAGGCGCAGCTCAAGCTCTCCCTGCTCTCCGCCCTGGAGACGCCGGGCGGGCGCATCGAGCGCAACGCCCGCCAGCTTCTCGCCTGGGGCCGGGTGATCCCGCCGCAGGAGCTGATCGCCAAGGTCGATGCGGTCGAGGTCGAGCACGTGCGCGCGGCCGGCCGGACCCTGCTGAGCGGCGCCCCGACCCTGGCCGCGATCGGCCCGGTCAAGGGGCTGCCGCCGCTCGCCCGCGTCACGGCGGCCCTTCAGGCGGCCTGACGGCACCCTATCTCGGGGCAAGCCCGGCCCCTCCAGGGGCGCCGGGAACCGGTTCGAGTGAAACACCGCCCGCCATGAATCCCGTCGCCGTCGCGACCATGCTCGGCATCGCCCTGGGCTTCTTCGGTCTGCTCGCCTACGCGCTGACCGTGGGCGAGGCATGGCTGCTCGCCATCCTCGTCATCGTCGCCGTCGGGCTGTTCGTGCGCTGGGGGGAGTGAGACCCAACCCCCTGACTCCCTGTCCGTCGCCGTGCGGGACGGCTCGCTTGCGGGCTCGCAGTGACGGCGAGGGTGCCCTCCCCGTCATGGCGAGCCGAGCGAAGCAATCCAGACGGCGCGACCTATCCCGAGAGGTCAGCGTCCTGGATCACTTCGGCCCCGCCTCGTGATGACGAAACGGCCGGACTACTTCCCCTCCTCCAGCGCCGGTCCCCGCGTCGCGTCGGCCCCCTGCCCCGTTCCGGCGAGCGGGCCGACCGTGACCGGCTGGCCGGAGCGCGCGGCCGCGTAGATCGCCTCCATCAGGATCATGTCCTGCAGGCCCTCCTCGCCGGGCGTGCGCGGGCGGCGGTCGGTGAGGATGCACGCGGCCATGTGGTCGAGTTCGAGCGCGAACTGGTTCTTGGGTGTCAGCACCGGCTCGTCGCGCTGGACGTGGCCGCCCTCGCGGTGGGCCACCGTGAGGCGCTGGCCGCGATAGGCGAAGGCGTTGTGCAGGTTGAGCGAGCCGCCCGTCGTGTGGACGCGCAGCTCGCGGCTCTCGTGCACGCCGTAGCTGGTGCCGCATTGCGCGATCACGCCGGAGGGAAAGCGGAGCGTGAAGGCGACGCTCTCCTCGACTTCCTTGAAGCGGGGATCGTTCTCCGGCGTGACGATCTGCGCCTGGATCGTGACCGGCTCCTCGCCGAGCAGCGCCCGCACGCCGTTGAGACAGTAGAGGCCGATATCCGGCAGCGCGCCGCCGCCGGCCAGCGCCTTGCGCAGGCGCCACTGCTCGGGCAGCGCCGTGGTCTGGCCGTTGAAGGCCTCGACCATCTTCACCCGCCCGAACTCGCCGGAGCGGGCGAGCCGCACCACCTCGCGGTTGAACGGCTCGTACTGGCAGCGATAGGCGATCATCAGCTTGACGCCGGCCTTGTTGCAGGCCTCGATCATCTCCTGCGCCTCGGCCGAGCTGTTCGCCATCGGCTTCTCGCACAGCACGTGCTTGCCAGCCGCCGCGGCGGCGAGCACGTTGTCCCGGTGCAGGCCGTTCGGCGTGACGATGTAGACCGCCCTGACCGCCGGATTGGCCTTCAACCGATCCCACTGGTCGTAAGCATAGATCGCGTCGGCCGGGATGCCGTACTGCGCCGCGGTGAGTTTCGCCTTCTCCGGCGAGCCGGACATCAGCGCCACCGGCTTCGCCTTCTTCGCCTCGCCGAAGGCCGGCAGGATCTCCTCCAGGCTCAGGCGCCCGAGCCCGACGATGGCGAATCCGACCCGCTCCGAGGGCGGCATCGGCGCGGGCGGCGGCGGGGGCGGCGCGTCGCCGGAATCGCGCCAGTTCGGGAAGACGACCCGCTCGCCCTGGACCGCCCCGGTATCGGCCGGGACCGACGGCGCCGGCGGGTCCGAGGCGGCACGGGTGCCGCCGAGCCCGAGGGCCGTGCCGGTCAGGCCGGCGCCGCCCGCGAGGAGGAGGCGCCGGGACAGTCGGAGGTCGTCGCTCATGAAAGGGTTTCCGGCCTTGCTGCACACGGGCCCTGCTGAGCCCGTGCCTTGCTGCACACGCGGCCGGAACGCGTCAGACCGCCGGGGTGGTTCCTTTGTGCTGGCCCGGACCGGTCGAGGCGGGGGTGGGGTCGGGGTCCTCCACCTCGCCCCGGCGCTGGAGCTGGAGCGCGACGAACCAGCACAGGGCCGCCCAGGCGGCGCCGACGCACCAGCCCGCCAGCACGTCGCTCGGCCAGTGCACGCCGAGATAGACCCGGCTGATGCCGACCATCACCGTCATGACGATGCCGAGCGCCAGCAGCAGCGCCTTGACGCTGCGCCGCCGCTCGACGCGGGCGAGGAGGGTCGCGAGCGTCAGGTAGGCGATGGCCGACATCATCGCGTGGCCGGAGGGGAAGCTCGCCGTGAACACCTCCATGCCGTGCGGCACGAGGTCGGGCCGCGGACGGTGGTAGAACAGCTTGAGCACCGTCGAGACCGCCTCGCCGCCGCCGACCGCGGCGAGCACGAACACCGCGACCCGCTGCCGGCCCGCGAGCGCGAGGTAGATCACCGCCGCCGCCGTGAGGAACACGATGGTCACCACGCTGCCCCAGCCGGTGATGTCGCGCATCGCCTCCTCGAGCCAGGCGGGGCCGAGCGGGTCGGACAGGTCGGCCGGGTTGCGCAGGGCGAGCAGGATCTTGCGGTCGAGCGCCGCGGTCGAGCCCTCGCCGACCTCGCGGGCGAGCGCGAAGAAGCCGTAGCCGAGGGTGCTGACGAGGAGCAGCGAGACCAGCGGCCCGACCTCGTTGAGGTGGAGCCGCACCCAGACGGCCGAGGATCCGCGCCAGAGGGCGCCGCCGCCGGTGCGCGCGATACCGGGCAGTCTCATGCCGCATCCCCGAATGCGATGGCCGAGACCCGCTCCCACGGGCCGCCGAGATAGCGCCAGAGCAGCACGCCCGGTGCGCGGAAGTGCGAAGGCCGGAAGTCCTCGGCCAGCGCGGCGTGGAGCGCGCGGGCGGTGTCGGGGCTCACCTTGTTCTGCACGGTGACGTGCGGGCGCCAGCCCTGCCGGTCCTGCGCCGTGAGATGATCCCGGAACGCCGCCGCCACCCGCGCGCGGAAGCCGGCCAATTCGTCCGACTCTAGCGCGTAGGCGACGCCGCGCCCGGTGAAGCGCACGCCCGTCACTGCCACCTCGGGCGCGCTCTGCGTCCGGGCGAGCGCCGTCACCGTCTCGGTCACGCCCGCCACGTCCTCGCCCGGCAGGTGATGGAAGAGCGTGGCGTGGGCGGGGATGTGGTTCAGCGCCTCGGGGAAGTGCCGCCGCCTCAGGCCGTCGAAGGTGGCGAAGGCCGCCTCGTCCATCTGCAGCGTCAGGATCAGCGGGGCGGGCTCGGGCAACGCGGTGAACTCTCGGATCGAGGCCGGTCGCCCGGCGCGTTCGAGCAAGATGGTGCGGCGGCCCAGCGTATCCAGCGGGCAGGCTGTGGTGCGCCTGCGCTGTTCAGCCGGCACCGCTGCGTCTAGGAAGCAGCGATGGCCCGCAGGAACAGAGAGATCATCCACCGGGGACGCGACGGGTGGCTGTTCCTGATCGGGGGCACCAACGGGGTTCTCCTGCAGTACCGGCGCTCGCTCGCCGGCTGGTGGCACCTGCGCCGCTGGGCGCGGCTGATCGAGGCGCGCGCCGCCCGCGCCGGGGCGCTCGGCATCCGCTACGTCCACACCGTCGTGCCGGAAAAGCTCTCGGTCTACGACGACCGCACCCTCGACCTCGATTACGACCCGCGCCTCTCGCCGGCCCGGCGGCTCGCAAGGCGCCTCGACCGGATGAGCGGCTACGTCGATCTCGTCGCCCCCCTTCGCGCCGCCCGCGACGACGGGGAGCCGCTCTACCGCCGCACCGATTCGCACTGGACCTACGAGGGCTGCCTGATCGGCTACCGGGCGCTGCTGCGGGCCTGCGGCGCGGTGGCTCCGCCCGATATCGCCGAGCGCCCGCGCTTTCCCCATGACGGGCTGTGGGATCTCGGCGACAAGCTGCCGGAGCGGCCGCGGGAGACGGTGGTGAACTGGGCGGTGCATCGCGACGCGTCCCGCGCCTACGCGAGTCCGCTGGTCGAGTCCTACGAGGCGGCGGGCAAGGCGGGCGACCTGCATGTCGGCGCCCACGTCATCTACCGGAACCCCTCGCCCCAGGCCGACCCGCGCACCCTGGTTCTGTTCGGGGATTCCTACGCGCATTTCGCGCCGATCATGCTGACGAGCTTCCTCGCCGAGACGTTCCGCGAGATGCACTTCGTCTGGTCGTCGAGCCTCGACTGGGACTACATCGAGCGGGTCCGCCCCGACATCCTGATGTTCGAGATGGCCGAGCGCTTCCTCGTCCGCATCCCGAGCGACGACTTCGACGTGACGGCCTACGCGAAGCCGGAGATGGAGAAGCCGGTGCGGCAGGCGGAGATGGCGCCGCTGGTCTGACGCACCGCAGCGCCCCCCGTACGAGGGGCGCCGAACCTTTCGTCGAAGGTCGGATACTCAGCGGGCGCAGACCCGCTGGCGGGCCGGACCGCCGCCGCCGGCCTGGTAGCTCTTGGCGTGGCCGATCGAGCCGGTCATGTCCTGGGTCGGATTGCCGCCGCCGCGCTTCACCACGATGTCGCAGTAGCCGGACGCGCGGCCCACGGGGAGCGGGAGCGCGCCGAACCCGTCGTTGGCGACGCGCGGCGGGGCCGGCGGCACGACCTGCGACGGCAATGCGGTCCACGTGCTCTTCTTCGCCCGGGCCGGCTGCGCCGCGGCCGGGATCACGGCGACTGCCAGCAGGACGACCGAGGCGAGTGATGCGAAGCGCAGCATGTCGTGCTCCTCTCTTGTTCAAATGCCGATTAATTTCGAAGCAAGAGCGCACGTAACATGCAATTTTGCCGTGCCAAGTGTGATAAAACACAATAATGGAACGAGTTTTAATCCGTATATAAACGCAAAAATCGTATGGGATTAGATCCGTTGCTTGGACGTATATAAAGAGTATCGATCATTACTGAGAGCGTCGAGGCATGCAGCTCGGGTAGTCATTTCCGAGTGGGCGGCTGATCGAACGCTCGCGGCGATCCGGCCGGGCCGAGGCGGTGGGTACGGCGGGCGGAGATCCGTGCGAGCCCCGCTCCAGCCGCGGTGGATGCGCGGCGCCGAACGCGCAAACGCCAACAGGCCGCGTTCCTCGGCGGAACGCGGCCTGTCTCGACGATGAAATCTCGTTCCGAGCGGTCGCTCAGACCCCGACGCGCTTCTGCGCCGAGGGTTGGAACGTGCCGGTCGGCATGCCCGGCGACGGGACGCCCATCAGGGACATCGGTGCCGCGGCGGTGGCCTTGGGCGACGGGGCCTCGTTCGCGGCCGGATCGACGGCCTTCGCCCGGAAGCTCGCGGCGGCGTTCTTCGCCTCGGCCAGATCCTTCGGCGAGAGCTTCGTAGCGACCTCGTCCCGCTTGCGGCCCGCTTCCTGATCGCCCTGCGCCGCAGCGGCCGAGAACCAGAGATAGGACTGGACGAGATCCTGGCCGACGCCGAGGCCGCGGGCGTAGAGCACGGCGAGATTGTACTGGCTGTCGCGCACGCCGTGCTCCGCCGCCCGGCGGAAGGCGTTCGCGGCGTTGGTGAAATCGGGCTTGCCGTTGGCGGCCGGATTTTCGGCATGCAGGACGGCCAGGTTGTGCATCGCCCGGATGTTGCCCTGATCCGCGGCGCGGCCGTACCAGACCTTCGCCTTCTCGACGTCGCGGATCACGCCGGAGCCCTTCTCGTAAGCGTTTCCGACCTTGAACTGGGCCGGGGCGTAGCCGGCCATCGCGAGCTTCTCGTAGAACCGGGCGGCGAGCGCGAGGTCGCGCGTCACCCCGCGACCCTCCGCCTGGCGGGAGGCGATCTCCCACACGGCGGCGCCGTCGCCGTCGAGCGCATCCTGCTTGAGCTTGGCCAGGGCCGGCGGCAGGCCGGCGAGGTCCGTCCCGAGCGCGGCCATGCCGGCGACCGGGGGCAGCCCGCGCTTGGCCGCCGGGGCCTTCGATTCGGCGATGGATTGTGTCGTCACCGGATCGGCCGGGCTCGCCTGGGCGGCGGCGGGGGCCGGCGCGTCGGCGGAGGGCTGAGCGGGGGACGCCTGCGTCTGGGCCGTGGCGCCCGGCGCCGGCTCGGCCTTGGCGTCCGCGCTGCGGCTCGCCGGGGCGTCGGGAGCGATCACGGGCGCGGTGCCCGCCACCGGACGGGCATCAGGGGAACCGCCCTCCGTCGGCGCGCTCGTGCCGGCCACGAAGGCCTGGTAGGCGCCGAGCGCCAGCACCACGGCGGCGAGGCCGAGCAACAGGGTCCGGCGGCGGCCGTCGAGAGCGGAGCGGATCCGCGACAGCGGCGCCGTCTCCGCCCCCGGCAGGCGGGAGGCCGGGGCGACCTTGTCGCGCAGCCGCGCCGTCAGGGGGGCGTCGGCCGCGGCTTCCACCTGGGCGGCCTGCGCCGCGCGGCGGGCGGCGGCGATGAAGCTCGTCTTGATGTCGGCGCCGCCGACGGCGGGGCTCGCCTCCGGCGCGGACGGGCGGCCGGGTCCAGGGCGGCCGGCGCCGGGCTCCAGCAATTCATCGGACAGGCGGCTCGCGTCCGTCCCCGTGACCGGCTCGGCCGTCGCCGTCCGGCGCGGGCGGGCCGGCTCGGACGCCGCCTTCGGGGCGGCGGGGCGCTCCTGCGAGACGCGCTCGCTCGGCGGCGCGACGGGCGCGCGCTCCTGCGGAGCGGCGGCGGCGAGGGCGGCGGGGGACGTCATCGTCCGATCGAGCTGCTCGCTCAGGCGCATCAGCACCGTGTGGACGCCCTCCATCGTCGATTGGAGGCGCTGGTCCGAGCCCTTCTGGTTCGCCCGCAGTTCGGCGAGATCGGCCCGCAGCAGCTCGAAATCGCCGCCGGCCGCCTTGAGCGGGGCGGCCGAGCCCGCCACGGCGTCGCGGACCGCGCGCGCGACGGTGGATTCCAGGTCGGTCCCGCTGCGCAGGGCCGCGACCTGGGCGAGCAGATCGCCCATGGAGCGTTCGAGGCGCGCGATCGCCGGATCGGTGTCGCGCGGGGCGTCGAGGCGGCTCGCCAGGGCGAGAACGTGGCGCTCCAGGGCGTCGAGTCCGCTGCCGTCCGCGCTGACGCGATCGACCTTCTCAGCCACGGTCTCGAGCCGCGCGATCAGCTCGCCAACCGGACCCGTCTCGGTCCGGCCGAGCCGGTCGGCGAGCGCCTCGAACCGTCCGAGAAGCTCGCGGGGCATCTCGCGGGAGGGATCGGGCGACTTCAGCTCGCCGCGGATCTCCTCCAGCAGCGGCTTGATGGCGGCCATCCCCGCATCCTCGTCCCGCTGGAGCTGGGCGATCTGGACGCTGATCGCCTGCACGCCCTGGGCGAGGCTCTGAATCCGTTCCGGACCCGCCAGGGACGCCACGAGGCGGCGGATCTCGTCGAGCTCGCGGAACACGCTGTCGAGGGCGCTCTGGTCGGCGGGACCCGACAGGGCGCCGGACAGGACGTCGTCGACCTTCGCGACCAAGCGCTCCACTTCACCCGCGACGCGGGCATGAACGTTGTCGGCCACGTCCCCGGCGAGGCGCTCCACCTGGACGCGCATCAGCTCGATCGGCGCGGCGATGGCGGCGAGTTCCTGCGGATCGCGGGCCCGCTGGAGGTCGCTGGCGACGGCCTGCATCGTCTGCTCCAGCTCGCCCACGTCGCGGCCGGTGGCGAGGCCGCCGAGCGCGTCGCGCAGGCGGGTGGTCTCGCGCTGCAGCTCGACGATGGCCGGAGACGGCTCCTGACCGTAGGCCTCACCCGCGTAGGGGTCCGCGGCCGGCATCGCGGCCTCGGCGGCCTCCGACACCTCCGGCTCGACCGCGCCGGCGGCATTCCATTCGGCGATGCCCTCCTCCAGCTCGCGCTGGCGGCGGCGCACCTCGGCGACGGCGTCGCGGACCTCGGTGGCGAGCGGGCGTCCGCGGCGGCCCAGCGGCCGGGGCGCGCTGAGTTGCCCGGCGAGTTCGCCGACCTTGCGCTCGATGTCGCCGATCATCCGGGCCGCGTCGGCCTTCGAGGCCTCGCGCTCCTCGCTGATCGAGCGATCGAGGGCGTCGAGCCGCCGCATCATCGCGCCGATCGACGCTTCGAGCGAGGCCGCCGGCGACACCGTCCCGGAATCCTCGGAGGCCGGGGCGGCGGGAACCGCCTCGCGGCGCTTGTGCTGCGGCGCCTCCTTCCGGGGTGCGGCGATCTTGTCCGTCGGCCGTCCTCCGGCCTGCCGCGCCTGCTCCGTGCCCGCGTCCTTGCCTGCGTCCTTGCCTGCGTCCTTGGCCATGGTCGAGGCGTCCGCGCGCCGCCGCCGCGCTCCCGGCTTCGCCGTGTCGGGCGCGGTGACGGAGGCGATCCAGCTCTCCAGCGGCACCCCCGCCCGCCGGGCGACCTCGCGGGCAGCCGCGAGCACCTCCGGGTCGAAGCTTTCGAGGCTGATCGGGGCAGTCTGTTTCATCGCGCGGAGATCCGAAGTCGGCGGCTTCCGGTATCCACCGGAGTGCCGATTCGCGCTGAGGCGTGATGCGGCAGATCGCGGATCGGACAGGAGCGACCTTTTCCGTTCTTGGTAAATGGCTGGTTAAGAAAGCGATTGAACCGCCGCGCTTTTCCGGGACCGGCCCGCCTGCGGGGTCCGTGGTTGCCGGTGCGCCGCAGGGGGTCCAGCGCGGACGGCCCTTGCGAAGCGGCCGGGGGATAGTTTACATGTGAACTATCTTGGATCGGAGCCGGCCGCGCGGGCTCGGCTCGACCGACAATGATGCGGGAGGCTGACGCGATGCCGAGCTACCGGGCCCCTGTCGAGGACACCCTTTTCCTCCTCAACGACGTCCTCGCGATCCATCGCTACGACAACCTGCCCGGCTTCTCCGAGGCCTCACCCGATGTGGTCGAGGCGGTGCTGAACGAGGGCGGCAAGCTCGCCGAGGAAGTCCTGTCGCCTTTGAACCTGTCGGGCGATCAGGAGGGCTGCACCCGCCGCGAGGACGGCAGCGTCGTCACGCCGAAGGGCTTCAAGGCGGCCTACGACGCCTACGCGGCCGGCGGCTGGATGGGGCTGTCCGTGTCGGAGGAATTCGGCGGCCAGGGCCTGCCGCACGTGCTCAACACGGCGATCCAGGAGTTCGGCTCCGGCGCCAACCTCGCGCTCAGCATGTATCCCGGCCTGACGCAGGGCGCGGTCGCCGCGCTGCTGGTCCACGGCTCGCAGGAGCAGAAGGCCACCTACCTGCCCAAGATGGTCGAGGGCGCCTGGACCGGCACCATGAACTTGACCGAGCCGCATTGCGGCACGGATCTCGGGCTCCTCAAGACCAAGGCGGTGCCGAACGGCGACGGCTCCTACAGCCTCACCGGCACCAAGATCTTCATCTCGGCGGGCGATCACGACCTGTCGGAGAACATCGTTCACCTCGTCATCGCCCGGATCGAGGGCGCGCCGTCGGGCACCAAGGGCATCTCGCTCTTCGTGGTGCCGAAGTTCCTCGTGAACGAGGACGGCACGGTGGGCGCGCGCAACGCGGTGTCCTGCGGCTCGCTCGAGCACAAGATGGGCATTCACGGCAACGCCACCTGCGTCATGAACTACGACGGCGCCAAGGGCTGGCTCGTGGGCGAGGAGAACCGCGGCCTCAACGCGATGTTCGTGATGATGAACGAGGCGCGGCTCGCCGTCGGCGTGCAGGGGCTCGGCCAGTCCGAGGTCGCCTACCAGAACGCGGTGGCCTATGCCCGCGAGCGGCTCCAGGGCCGGGCGCTCACCGGCGCCAAGGAGCCGGCCAAGGCCGCCGACCCGATCATCGTCCACCCGGACGTGCGCCGCACCCTGATGCAGATCCGCGCCTTCAACGAGGCGGGCCGCGCGCTCGTCCTCTGGACGGCGCTCAATTCCGACATCGCCCACCGCTCGCAGGACGCGGGACAGCGTCAGGCAGCCGAGGACATGCTCGGCCTGATGACGCCGGTGGTGAAGGGCGTGCTGACCGACCGGGGCTTCGCCAACGCGGTCGAGGCGCAGCAGATGTTCGGCGGCCACGGCTATGTCGAGGAATGGGGTATGTCGCAGTTCGTGCGCGATGCCCGCATCGCCATGATCTACGAGGGCGCCAACGGCATCCAGGCCATGGACCTCATCGGCCGCAAGCTGCCCAAGGACGGCGGCCGGGCGATGATGGCCTTCCTCACCGAAGTGCAGACCTTCATCAAGGACCACGGCGAGGACGAGGCGATGAAGCCCTTCGTCGGCCCGCTCCAGCCGGCGCTGAACGACCTCCAGGCCGCGGTGATGTGGCTGATGCAGAACGCCTTCTCGAAGCCCGACAACGCGGGCGCCGGGGCCACCGACCTGATGCACCTGCTCGGCAACGTCGTGCTCGGCTACATGTGGGGCAAGATCGCCAAGGCGGCGCTGGCGCGGAAGGCCGAGGGCGTCGACACCGAACGGATGGAGGCCAAGCTCGTGCTCGGCCGCTTCTTCATGGAGCGGATGCTGCCGGAGACGGCCTTGCGCCTCGCGCGGATCAAGGCCGGCGCCGAGACGACCATGGCGTTGCCGGCCGAGGCGTTTTAAGCAGTCGCTGCAGAAAAGCCCTCCCCCCTCTGCGGGGGAGGGTGCCTCGCGAATGCGAGGCGGGAGAGGGGCCGGCTCAGGTTTATCCGGAAAGGTCGCTCCCCTCACCCGACCCCCTTCGGGGGCCACCCTCTCCCGCGGAGGGGAGAGGGATCGAGGCGACCGGGAAGACGAGGAAGCGCATATGCCCGAGGCCTACATCTACGATCACGTCCGCACCCCCCGCGGCCGCGGCAAGCCGGACGGCTCGCTGCACGAGGTGACGGCGCTGCGCTTGGCCGAGACGGCTCTGCGCGCCCTGAAGGACCGCAACGGGCTCGACACGCGGCAGGTCGACGACGTGGTGCTCGGCTGCGTCGATCCGGTCGGCGAGGCCGGCGGCGACATCGCCCGCGCCGCGGCGCTGGTCGCCGATTACGGCAACCACGTGCCGGGCGTGCAGATCAACCGCTTCTGCGCCTCGGGCCTCGACGCCATCAACTTCGCCGCGGCGCAGGTCATGGCCGGCCAGCACGATCTCACCGTCGGCGGCGGCGTCGAATCGATGAGCCGCGTCGGCCTTGGCGCCTCAGGCGGCGCCTGGCCGGTCGATCCGGCGATCGCGGTCAAATCCTACTTCATGCCGCAGGGCGTCTCGGCCGACCTGATCGCCACCAAGTACGGTTTCAACCGCGACGCCTGCGACGCCTACGCCGTCGAGTCGCAGAAGCGCTCGGCCAAGTCCTGGGACGAGGGCCTGTTCGCGAATTCCGTCGTGCCGGTGAAGGACATCAACGGCATCACCCTGCTCGACCGCGACGAGCACATGCGGCCCACCACCGACATGCAGTCGCTGGCGAGCCTCAAGCCCTCCTTCGTCCAGATGGGCCAGATGGGCGGCTTCGACGCGGTCGCCGTCGATGCCCATCCGGATGTCGAGGCGGTGGACCACGTCCACCATGCCGGCAATTCCTCCGGGATCGTGGACGGCGCGGCCGCCGTGCTGATCGGCTCGCGCGAGGCGGGCGACCGCGCCGGGCTGCGTCCGCGCGCAAGAATCCGGGCGTTTGCCAATATCGGCTCCGATCCGGCGCTGATGCTGACCGGCCCCGTCGACGTCACGAAGAAGGTGCTGGCCCGGGCCGGCATGAGCCTGTCCGACATCGACCTGTTCGAGATCAACGAGGCCTTCGCCTCGGTGGTCCTGCGCTTCCACCAGGCCTTCGACCTCGACCCGGCCCGGGTGAACGTCAACGGCGGCGCCATCGCCATGGGCCATCCGCTCGGCGCCACCGGGGCGATGATCCTCGGCACCGTGCTCGACGAACTGGAGCGCACCGGCAAGGAGCGGGCGCTGGTCACCCTCTGCATCGGCGCCGGCATGGGCACCGCCACGATCATCGAGCGGGTGTGATCGACGGGGCGGCGTCAACCGCCGCCCGGCCCTGCCATCCCCGCGCAAACGCTGCTAAGGGCCTCCCACGCCGCGCCCTTTTCGATCGGGGTCGGCCCAGAACGCCAATGGGAGACACGCCACGATGACGTCGAGAAAAGCCGCCCTCTGCCTTGCTGTCATGCTGGCCCTGCCGCTCGCGGCGCGGGCCGACGACAACGCCGACAAGCTCGCCGTCGCCACCCAGCTCACCGAGAAGACGGTGCTGAAGAACCTCGATACCGGCTTCTACGGGGCGCTCGAGAAGACCGTCTCGACCATGCCCGAGGACAAGGCCGAGAAGGTGCGCAAGGAGGCCCGGGCCGAGTTCGACAAGCAGCGCAAGGAGCTGCTCGACGGCCTGTCCAAGCAGTACGCCGACAAGTTCAGCCTCGACGAGCTGAAAGAGCTCGACAAGATCTACGAGGACAAGACCTACCAGAAGTTCCAGGCCGTCAACGCCGACCCGAAGTCGGAGGTGAACCTGCTCTCGCAGGCGGTGGTGACCCGGCTCCTGAACATGCTGACGCTCGCCGCCGCCAGCGACCAGACCGGCGGTGCGCCTGGCGGCCTGCCCGGCGGCATGCCGACGCCGCAGAAGTGATCCGCGGGGCGCCGGCCTGACGGCGCTTCAAGCCGAAGCACCGGCGGCCGTTTCCGCCGCCGGTCTTCTCAGATAAGGCCCGAGGAAGAGCGATGACCGAAGCTTTGAAGAACTTCCGCTTCGAGACCGATGCCGACGGCATCGCGGTCGCAACCTGGGACATGCCCGATCGCTCGATGAACGTCATCACCATGGAGGTGATGGCGGAGCTGGAGCGCATCGTCGACGCGGTGGTGGCCGACGAGGCCGTCAAGGGCTGCGTCATCGTCTCCGGCAAGAGCAATTTCTCCGGCGGCGCCGACCTCACCATGCTCCAGGGCCTCGGCGCCGAGTACGAGCGGCTGAAGGCCGCCGAGGGCGAGGACGTGGCCATGCGCCACTTCTTCGAGGAGTCGCGGCGCCTCAGCCTCGTGTTCCGCAAGCTCGAGACCTGCGGCAAGCCCTTCGCCGCGGCAGTGCACGGCCTCTGCCTCGGCGGCGCGTTCGAACTCGCGCTCTCCTGCCATCACCGGGTGCTTGCCGACGACGACAAGACCCGCGTCGGCCTGCCCGAGATCAAGGTCGGCCTGTTTCCCGGCGGCGGCGGCACGCAGCGGGTCGCCCGGCTGATGCAGACCGGCGACGCGCTGCAGATGCTGTTCAAGGGCGAGCAGATCCGCCCGCTCATGGCCAAGAACATGGGGCTGGCCCACGCCGTCGCTCCGGCCGCGGAACTCGTCGAGCGGGCCAAGGCCTGGATCCGCGAGGGCGGCTCGCCGGTCGCGCCCTGGGACGTGCCGAAGTTCAAGGCGCCGTCCGGAAAGGTCTACTCGCCCGCCGGGATGATGATCTGGCCGCCGGCCAACGCGATCTACCGCCGCGAGACCCACGACAACTACCCCGCCGCCAAGGCGATCCTGGCCTCGGTCTACGAGGGCCTGCAGCTGCCGATGGATCTCGGCCTCAAGGTCGAGAGCCGCTACTTCGCCCACATCCTGCGCACCAAGGAGGCGCAGGCGATGATCCGCACGCTGTTCATCTCCATGGGCGAGATCAACAAGGGCGCCCGCCGGCCGAAGGACGTCGAGCCGACGAAGGTGGCCAAGGTCGGCGTGATCGGCGCCGGCTTCATGGGCGCGGGCATCGCCTACGTCACGGCGCAGGCCGGGATGGAGGTCGTGCTGATCGACCGCGACCAGGAGGCCGCCGATGCCGGCAAGGCGCATTGCCACAAGCTGATCACCGGCCAGATCAACCGCGGCAAGGCCAAGACCGCCGACCGCGACGCGCTGCTCGCCCGCATCACCGCCACGCCCGACTATGCCGCGCTCTCGGATTGCGACCTCGTGATCGAGGCGGTGTTCGAGGATCCGGCAGTGAAGGCGGAGGTGATCGCCCGGGTCGAGGCGGCGCTGCCCGAGCACGCGATCTTCGCCTCCAACACCTCGACCCTGCCGATCTCGGGGCTCGCCCAGGCGTCGAAGCGTCCCGCGCAGTTCGTCGGCATCCACTTCTTCTCGCCGGTGGAGAAGATGCTGCTGGTGGAGATCATCCGCGGCAACCAGACCGGCGACCGCGCCGTCGCCACTGCCCTCGACTACGTCCGCGCGATCAAGAAGACCGGCATCGTCGTCAACGATGCCCGCGGCTTCTTCGCCAACCGCTGCGTCCTGGCCTACGTCAAGGAGGGCCACAAGATGCTCGCCGAGGGCGTGCCTCCGGCGATGATCGAGAACGTGGCGCGGATGGCCGGCATGCCGGTCGGCCCCCTCTCTCTCAACGACGAGGTGGCGCTCGATCTCGGCCTCAAGATCATGCGGGCGACCGAGGCGCAGCTCGGCGAGAGCGCGGTCGATCCGGACCAGAAGCGGCTCCTCGTCGCGATGGTCGAGGGCCACGGCCGTCTCGGGCGCAAGAACAAGCGCGGCTTCTACGACTACCCGGAAGGCGGCCAGAAGAAGCTCTGGCCGGGGCTCGCCGAGATCCAGCCGGACCGGCTCGACCCGGACGGCATCGACATCGACGAGTTGAAGCACCGCTTCCTCGTGGTGCAGGCGCTGGAGGCCGCCCGCACGATGCAGGAGGGGGTGGTGATCGATCCGCGCGAGGCGGATGTCGGCTCGATCCTCGGCTTCGGCTTCGCCCCGTTCACCGGCGGCGCGCTGTCCTACATCGACTTCATGGGCGCCAAGGCGTTCGTGGACCTGGCCCGCGCGCTCGAAGCCAAGCACGGTCCCCGCTTCACCCCGCCGGACAACCTCGTGGCGATGGCCGAGACCGGCGGGCGCTTCTACGACGCGCTGAAGCAGGCGGCGTAGAGCATCGTTCCGAAAGGCGGCCGCCGGCTTTCGGAAAGAGGCGATTGCGGGAGTCGAAGAGCGACAGGATCGTCCCGGATTCCAGATCCGGGACGCGATTGCCGCGATCCCGGCGCCCTTTCCCCCCGGGGAGGGCAGCCCTCCCCCGCGGAACCGAAAAGCTCCGCTTTCGTTCACCGCCCGACTGCTGTGAGCGAACCGGAGTTCCCCTTGTCGACCCTCATCAAGATCCTGATCGCGTTCTTCCTGCCGCCGATCTCGGTGCTGATGACGAACGGGTTCGGGCTTCAGTTCCTCCTCAACATCCTGCTCTGCATCTTGTTCGTGCTGCCGGGCTCGATCCACGCCCTCTACCTGCTCCTGCGCGACCGCTGACACGGTTTCCGGCTGATTGGTTCGGTCCAGACCCCACCACCGTCATTCCGGGGCGCCGAAGGCGAACCCGGAATCTACCCGTGATGCGCGGCTATGCGTGGCGTCACGGGTGGATCCCGGGTTCCGCTGCGCGGCCCTGGGATGACGGGAGGCAGCACCGAAGCGATCGACCGGAAGCGGTATGAGCGGATCAGGCCGACCCCGCGAGGGCGTCGCGCTGCGCCCTCAGATGGGCCATCAGCCGCTCGACGAGACGGCCCGGCGGGCGTCCCGCCGGGTGGATCATCACCGTTTCGATGGTCAGGCGCGGCCGGAACGGCCGCAGCACGATCGGCAGACCGGCGAGCGCCCGCGCCGGCAGCAGATCGACGATGGCCACGCCCAAGCCTTCGGCGACGAGGCCGCAGCAAGCCGCCGTGTACTGCGCCGTGAAGGCGAAGTGCGGCACGAGTCCGGCATCCGCGAAGGCCGCCTCGACGCCGCGCTGCAACGGGCCCGGCGCACCGGCGATCATGGGCTCGTCCGCGAGGTCCGCCACGGCCACCGTCGCCCGGCTCGCCAAGGCATGCCCGGCGGGCAGCGCGCAGACCGCATCGACCGCGAGGAAGGGCTCGCGGACCACCGCCTCGTAGCCTGAGCGCGGCCGCACGAGGCCGAGATCGCATTGCCCCGAGGCGGCCCAGGACCAGATCGTGTCCGGACTCGGCACCTGCACCGCGACGTGGACGCCGGGATGGTCCCCGGCGAGGCCGCGGATGGCCCGCGGCAGCAGGCGGTCGGCGAGCGAGGGCTGGCAGGCGACGCGCAGCGGGCCGGTGCCGAGATCGCGGATCCGGCCCGCCGCCGCGCGCAGGGCGTCGAGCCCGGCATAGGTCCGCTCGACCTCGCGGGCGAAAGCCTCGCCCTCCCGTGTCGGCAGCGCGGCGCCGTGGCCACGCACGAACAGCGCGAAACCGAGATCGGCTTCGAGCTGGGCGATGGCGCGGCTGACATGCGGCTGGCCGATGCCGAGCGCCGCGGCGGCCCGCGTCATGCCGCCGTGGCGCAGCACCGCGCGAAACAGATCGAGATGGGCGGGGTTCATCATGCCTCGATTGCATGGACTGCGCCATTCGAGGCATTTGACGGCATGAGGCTGCGATGGTGTCAATGTCCCGGCCGCGCCCCGTTGATGCCGAGAACCGATGCTTCGCCTCCTGCTTCCGTCCCTCCTCGCGCTCGGCGCGGGCATCAGCATCGTGGTCCAGCAGGTGCTCAACACGAACCTGCGCACGGCCCTGAACTCGGCGGCATGGTCCGGCTTCGTGAGCTACGCCGTCGGCCTCGCCTGCATGGCGCTGCTCATCGTGGCCCTGCGCGATCCACTCCCCTCGGCGAGCGTGGCGGCGCGCATCCCGTGGTGGGCCTGGAGCGGCGGCGTCTTCGGCGCGCTCTTCATCGGGCTCGCCATCGTCCTCGTGCCGCAGCTCGGTGCGGCGGCCTTCATCGCGCTCCTCGTCGCGGGGCAGATGCTCGCCTCGGTGGCCTTCGACCATTTCGGCTGGATGGGCCTCGCCCAGCGCCCCCTCGACGGCCCGCGCCTTGTCGGCATCGCCCTGCTGGTCGGCGGCGTGATCCTGATCCGGCGCTGATCGGGTTCAGGCGCCGATCGCCTGCAGCACGATCTCCCGCCGGTGCCCCCGGTCGCGGTGCTCGATCAAATAAATCCCCTGCCACGTCCCCAGCGCGAGACGACCGTCGCGCACCGGCACGGTCAGGCCGGAATCGGTCAGCATCGTGCGGATATGGGCGGGCATGTCGTCCGGCCCCTCCATCCCGTGGACGTACTGTCCGTGGCGCGGCGCGAACCCGTCGAGGGCGGTCATCAGGTCGGTGCGCACGTCCGGGTCGGCGTTCTCCTGGATCGTCAGGGAGGCCGAGGTGTGGCGGCAGAACACGCTGACGAGGCCCGAGCGGAGGCCGCTCTCCGCGACGAAACCCGCGACCGCCTCGGTGATGTCAGTAAATCCCTGGCCGGGCGTGGCGACCGTCACCCGCGCGCTCGCCTGCCGCGTCGCCGCGCCCGCCGAAAAGCCTTCGAGCGGCCCGATCTTTCCGGCGCTTCTACCCGACTGCCTCATTCCGATGCCTCCATCGCCGCACCCGGCGCGACCTCGCGCTCGCCGCGGGCGAGAATCCGCTCCAGCACCTCGATCCGGTCGGCCTCGGCCGGCGGCTTGTCCCAGCGGATGCGGCTGACGCGGGGAAAGCGCATCGCCACGCCCGACTTATGCCGAGTTGAGCGCTGCACGCCCTCGAACGCGATCTCCAGGACCAGCCCGGCATCGCGGCCGTAGGCGACCTCGCGGACCGGGCCGAAGCGCTTGGTCGTGTGGTTGCGGACGTAGCGGTCGAGCTTTTGCAGCTCGGCATCGGTGAAGCCGTGATAGGCCTTGCCCACCGGCACCAGCTCCTCGCCCTCCGCCCCCTCGCGCCAGCAGCCGAAGGTGTAGTCCGAGTAGAAGGACGAGCGCTTCCCGTGGCCGCGCTGGGCGTACATCATCACCGCATCGACCACGTAGGGCTCGCGCTTCCACTTCCACCACGGACCCTTCGGCCGGCCCGGCAGGTAGGGGCTGTTGAGGCGCTTGAGCATCACGCCCTCGATGGCGTCGGCATCCGCCCCGGCCCCCGCCGAGGCCGGGTCGGCGCGGGCGGCGGCGACATCGTCCCAGGTCGCGAAGGGGACGAGCGGCGAGAGGTCGATGCGGGCGTGGTCGAGCCGCCGCACCAGGGCCTCGAGCCGCGGCCGGCGCTCGCCGAAGGGCAGCCCGCGCAGGTCCTCGCCCTCGGCCGACAGCACGTCGTAGGCGCGGACATGGGCGGGGAATTCGTCCAGGAGCTTGCCCGTCACCGCCTTCCGGTTGAGCCGCTGCTGCAGCACGTTGAAGCTCTGCACCCGCCCCTCGCGCAGGATCAGCAACTCGCCGTCGATCACGCCCTCGAAGGTGATCGCCTCGGCGAGATCGGGGAAGGCGTCGGAGATGTCCTCGCCGGTGCGCGAGTAGATTTTCTGGACCTGCCGGCCCTGGCCGTCGCGTCCGCCGGCGAGCTGCACGCGGATGCCGTCCCATTTCCACTCGGCGGAGAACGCCTCGGGTTCGAGCTTCTCGAGGTCGTCGAATTCTTCCACCGGGTGCGACAGCATCGGCGGGCGGAACGGGGCCGGGTTGCGGCTCTCGGGCCGCTCGGCCCTGCCCTCCACCCAGGCGAACAGCTCGGTGTAGGGCGGTTTGAGCCCGTGCCAGACCTCCTCCACCGCATCCGCCTCGTGCCCGCCGAGCGCGCCGACGGCGGTCTTCGCGAGCCGGGCCGAGACGCCGACCCGCAGGTTGCCGGTGACGAGCTTCAGCAGCGCCCAGCGCCCGGTCTCGTCGAGGGCGTCGAGCCAATGGGCGAGATGCTGCGGCAGGGCGCGCTTCGGGGTGGTGGCGAGGGTTTCCACGACCTCAGCGAGGGTGGGGACGGCCGGGGGC
>NZ_JBELQE010000069.1:0-32766 GCF_040270385.1 Methylorubrum podarium
CGGGGTGCGGGTCGGGGCGGGGCTCGCCTGGGGGGGGGGTATGGGCGGGCGCGGCATCTGGGCGGGCTTCTGCGCCGGCCTTCTCGTCGTCTCGGTCTCCCTGGTGATCCGCTGGCGGCGACTGAGCGCCGGCCGCCCGCGCGGCCCAAGCGCGCAGGGCGCACCGTAGCGGCGCTCAGGCGGAACCGGGCCTGAAAAACCCCTGTTCCCGTCCCCGACGACACCGAGAGGATATCGAGAGGGGAGGGCTGCCATGGCCGGGGCCGACGATCACGAGGCGATCTGGAAGGATTTCAAGGGCGCGGTGAACATGACCGCCTCGGCTCTGGAAAAGTTTCTGGAGACCGACGAGAGCCAGTCGGTCGGGCAGAAGAAGGATGGCGGCGAGGCCACCGGCCACAAGCAGGGCCGCCGCATCGTCGAGATCCTCCACAAGAAGAAAGCCGACCTCTCCGACGACGATTACGCGCATATGAAGAAGGTGGTGGGCTACGTGCACCGCCACCTCAAGCAGGGCGGCCCCGACGACAAGTCCAAGATGAAGGACTCGCCCTGGCGCCTCTCGCTGATGAACTGGGGCCACGATCCGATGAAGGATTGACGGCCCCGTTTCCCGCGCACTCTCACGATTTCCAGTCGAACACCTCGGGCTTTACCCAATTCCGTCATCGCGAGGCGGAGCCGAAGCGATCCAGGGCGCGACCTATCCGGAACAGTCGCGCCCTGGATTGCCACGGCTTCGCCTCGCAATGACGGAGGGAAAAACCGAGGTGGTCAAACGGATGACGGATCAGGCGGCCTTGCGCCGCTCCGGGTACAGGCCGGCCAGGCCCTCATCGGTCGCCGGGCAGACGCCGCGCTCGGTGATGAGGCCGGTGACGAGGCGGGCGGGCGTCACGTCGAAGGCCGGGTTGGCCACCGGGCTTCCCGGCGAGACCACGGCCACGGTGGCGAAGGCGCCGTCGTCGGTGCGGCCGGTGAGGTGGGTGACCTCGCGGGCGTCGCGCTCCTCGATCGGGATGTCGCGCACCCCGTCGGACAGCGTCCAGTCGATCGTCGAGAAGGGCAGCGCCGCGTAGAACGGGATGCGGTTGTCGGAGGCCGCGAGCGCCTTCAGGTAGGTGCCGATCTTGTTGCAGACGTCGCCCGACGCCGTGGTGCGGTCCGAGCCGACGATGCAGACATCGACCTGTCCGTGCTGCATCAGGTGGCCGCCGGCATTGTCGGCGATCACGGTGTGCGACACGCCGTGGGCGTTGAGTTCGAAGGCGGTGAGCGCCGCGCCCTGGTTGCGCGGCCGGGTCTCGTCCACGAAGACGTGGACCGGCACGCCGGCATCGTGGGCGACGTAGATCGGCGCCAGCGCCGTGCCCCAATCGACGGTGGCGAGCCAGCCGGCGTTGCAGTGGGTCAGCACGTTGACCGGACCGCCCTTCTTCGCGGCGATCTCGGAAAGGATCCTGGCGCCGTGCTCGCCGATGGCGCGGCAGCTCGCGACGTCCTCGTCGGCGATCCGGGCGGCCTCCGCGAAGGCGATCGCCGCGCGCTCGGATTCCGGCGCCCGGCGCAGCATGGCGGCCATCCGGTCGAGGGCCCAGCGCAGGTTGATCGCGGTCGGCCGCGTCGCGGCCAGCGCCGCGGATGCCCGCTCGATGCCCGCCTCGCTCGCGTCCTCCCGCATGGCCAGCGCCAGCCCGTAGGCGGCGGTGACGCCGATCAGCGGCGCGCCCCTCACCACCATGGTGCGGATCGCCACCGCCGCATCGTCGAGATTGGCCAGCCGCTTCAGCTCGAACGCGAAGGGCAGCCGGGTCTGGTCGATGACCGTGACGGCCTGCCCGTCGGGCTCGGGGAAGATGGTGCGGTAGGGACGTCCGTCGATCTTCATGGGCTCCCTGTCGCACGAAGAGCCCACGCGCGCCAATCCCCGATGTCATGCCGCCGGATATGCCGCGGGACCTGCCGATCCTGCGGACGGTGAGGCGGCGATCGCTGCGAAACAGTCCTCATCGGGCCGATCGGGCCGGGAATAGTGTGGAGGACTTCCGCTTCCGGCTCGCGAAGACATGACAGCGGCGCCGAATCGATCATTCTCGGTCCGCCGCCCGCGACGAGAGGCGTCGCACGGTCCGAACCGCAGGAGGCCGCGATGTCCGATCATCTGGAGGACGTGAAGAAATACGCCAAGAAGCCGGTCAACGAGGCCGCCGTCGCCGGTCTGGAGAAGACCTACCGGCTCGTCCTGTCGCAGGCCGACACCCGCTACGTCGCCTGTTCCGATAAGGCGGAACTGGAGACCGTGCGCAAGAACTTCCTGGAGAAGAAGCTCGGCCTGTCCGGCGACGACCTCGATGCCGCGGTCAAGGACGTCTGCGAGACGATGAAGGCGACACGCTCCAAATCGCGGCTGACCTTCTACTACCTGCTGGCGGAGCGCTACGGGAAGCTCGACGCCCTCGCCTGAGCGCCGCGCCGGGAACGCCCCGGCGCGACGCTCTTACCGGGCGACCCGCTCGACGTAGATGTCGATATAGGCGCCGTCGTCCAGGCCGAGCAGATCCCGGATCATGCCGGGCAGTTTGCACAGCAGGGCCGGCATGGTGGGCGCCTCGGTGGCGAGGCCCGGAACCGGCGAATCGTGGACGAAGAAGACGCCGGCCGCCTCGTCCCAGGCGCAGCGGACGGTGACTTTGCAACCCATCGTGCGGTCCTCGAGGTTGGAGGGGAGGGGGGACGGCGCGGACGCAACCGCGTCGTCGCCGTCAGGGGGCTGGCCGGGATCGGCCTCAGAACCGCACGGGGCGCACACGCTTCACCTGCGGGATCGCCTCGATCGCCCTCAGCACCTCGGGGGACACTTCGCCGTCCACCGCCACGAAGGCGATGGCGTTGCCGCCCTCGGCCTCGCGACCGAGCGCGAAGGTCGCGACGTTGACGCCCGCATCCCCGAGCACGGTGCCGAGACGCCCGATGAAACCCGGCTTGTCGTGGTTGCGCACGTAGAGCATGTGCGGCGCGAAGGCCGCGTCGATGTCGATGCTGCGGATCTCGATCACGCGCGGCCGGCCGTCGTGGAAGACGGTGCCGGCGGCGTCCCGCGGCATGTCCTCGGCATCCACGGTGATGCGTACCACCGACTCGTAGTCGCTCGCCCCGCCCTCGCGCTTGACCTCGTCCACGACGATCCCGCGATCCTTCGCGATCACGGGGGCCGAGACCATGTTCACGTCCTGCAGGATCGGGCGCAGCACGCCGGTCACCGCCGCGGAGGTGAGCGCCCGGGTGTTCATCCCGGCCACCGCGCCCTCGTAGGTGATGCGGATGCCCTTGATCGGCGCTTCGGTGAGCTGGCCCAGGAACGAGCCGAGCTTCTCGCAGAGCGCGACGAAGGGCTTGAGGCGCGGCGCCTCCTCGGCCGAGATCGAGGGGAAGTTGATCGCGTTGGTGATGGCGCCGCTCAGCAGGTAGTCGGCCATCTGCTCGGCGACCTGGAGCGCCACGTTCTCCTGCGCCTCGGAGGTCGAGGCACCGAGATGGGGCGTGCAGATCACGTTCGGGTGGCCGAAGAGCGGGTTCTCGGTCGCCGGCTCGGTGACGAACACGTCGAAGGCCGCGCCCGCCACGTGGCCGGACTCGAGGGCCGCGCGGAGCGCCGCCTCGTCCACGAGACCGCCGCGGGCGCAGTTGATGATGCGCACGCCGCGCTTGGTCTTGGCGAGGTTTTCTTCCGAGAGGATGTTGCGGGTCTTGTCGGTGAGCGGCACGTGGAGGGTGATGATGTCGGCCCGCGCCAGCAGCTCGTCGAGCTCGACCTTCTCGACGCCGATCTCGACGGCGCGCTCCGGCGTCAGGAAGGGATCGTAGGCGACGACCTTCAGCTTCAGCCCGATCGCCCGGTCCGCGACCACGGCGCCGATATTGCCGCAGCCGATCACGCCGAGCGTCTTGGCCGTCAGCTCGACGCCCATGAAGCGGTTCTTCTCCCACTTGCCGACTTGCGTCGAGGCGTCGGCCGCGGGGATCTGACGGGCGAGCGCGAACATCAGCGCGATGGCGTGCTCGGCGGTGGTGATCGAGTTGCCGAACGGCGTGTTCATCACGATCACGCCCTTGGCGGTGGCCGCGGGGACGTCGACGTTGTCGACGCCGATTCCGGCGCGGCCGACCACCTTCAGCCGCGTGGCCTCGGCGAGCAGCTTGCCCGTCACCTTGGTGGCGGAGCGGATGGCGAGGCCGTCGTAGTCGCCGATGATGGCGGCCAAAGCTTCCTTGTCCTTGCCGAGGCCGGGCTGAAAATCGACCTCGATGCCGCGATCGCGGAAGATCTGGACGGCGGCGTCGGACAGGGCGTCGGAGATGAGAACCTTGGGCTTGGTCGTGGGCTTGGTCATGGAAAGCACCTCGCGTCGGGCAGGCGCGCAGGATCGCTCGCTTCTCGGCGAAGCGTGGCCGGTTCGCGCGGCGCGCGGAACAAGGGACCGGCGGATCGCTGGAGCGCGTTGATAAGCAAATGGCCGGTCTCGCGACCGGCCATCATGGCGTCTCGGACCCTCAGGCCGCCGCGGCGGCGAGCGCCGCCTTTTCCTGGGCGAAGGCCCAGTCGAGCCAGGGGGTGAGCGCCGCGAGGTCGGAGGCCTCGACGGTGGCCCCGCACCAGATGCGCAGGCCGGCCGGCGCGTCGCGGTAGGCGCCGAAGTCGAAGGCCACGCCCTCGGACTCCAGGCGGCCGACGATGCCGGCGGCGACCTTCTTGACCACGGCGTCGCCCTTGGCGAGCACGTCCGGGTCTGTGATCACGAGGCAGACGCCCGTGTTCGAGTAGGTTGCCGGGTCCACCGCGAGGTGGCCGATCCAGGGGGTGCGCGCCACCCAGTCGTGGACCACCTTGGCGTTGGCGTCCGCCCGCGCGTGCAGCGCGTCGAGGCCGCCGATGCTCTCGGCCCATCTCAGGGTGTCGATGTAGTCTTCGACCGCGAGCATCGAGGGCGTGTTGATGGTGTCGCCCTTGAAGATGCCCTCGATGAGCTTGCCGCCCTTGGTCAGGCGAAACACCTTCGGGATCGGCCAGGCCGGGGTGTGGCTCTCGAGGCGCGCCACCGCGCGCGGCGAGAGGATCAGCATGCCGTGCGCGGCCTCGCCGCCCATCACCTTCTGCCAGGAATAGGTGACGACATCGAGCTTGTCCCACGGCAGCGGCATCGCGAAGGCGGCCGAGGTCGCGTCGCAGATCGTGACGCCCTCGCGGTCGTCGGCGATCCAGTCGCTGTGCGGGATCTTCACGCCGGCGGTGGTGCCGTTCCAGGTGAAGACGACGTCGTTGTTCCGGGTGTCGATCGCGTCCAGCGCCGGCAGGATGCCGTGCTCGGTGGTGCGGACGAGCGGATCGATCCGGAGCTCCTTCAGCGCGTCGGTGACCCACTCGGCGCCGAAGGAATCCCAGGCCATGACCTCGACGGTCTTGGGACCGAGCATCGACCACATCGCCATCTCGACGGCACCGGTGTCGGAGCCGGGGACGATGCCGATGCGGTAATCGGCGGGAACGCGCAGGACCTTGCGGGTCAGCTCGATGGCCTCGGCGAGCTTCGCCTTGCCGGCGGCCGAGCGGTGCGAGCGGCCGAGCGCCGCGCCGGAGAGGGCATCGAGGGTCCAGCCGGGACGCTTGGTCGTGGGGCCGGACGAGAAATAGGGCACGCGCGGACGCGCGGCGGGCTTTTGAGCCGTCATGTCAGCCATCCTTCCAGATGAGCGCCTCCCGTTGGGGGGAGGTGTCCCGCCGCCGGAAATGACGGATTGCGGGCCGCAATGCAAGCGGCCTTTCTAACATTCGGCCTGGTGTGTGTTGCAGGTGACAGAACGGTCCTTCAGTCACCGGAAGAACAGATATGTAGAAGATCCGTCTAAGGCTCTTCGCCATCCAGCAGGTCGGGCCGGCGCGCCCGCGTCAGGGCATGGCTGCGCTCGGCCCGCCAGCGGGCGATGGCCGCGTGGTTGCCGCCCATCAGCACGTCGGGGATCGTCCGCCCCTCCCATTCCCGCGGCCGGGTGTAGTGTGGGTATTCGAGGAGCCCACCCTCGAAGCTCTCCTCGACGCCGGAGGCGTGCTTGCCCATCACCCCGGGCAGCAGGCGCACGCAGGCGTCGATCAGCACCAGCGCCGCGATCTCGCCGCCCGAGAGCACGTAGTCGCCGATCGACACTTCCTCGAGGGCGCGCGCCTCGATCACCCGCTCGTCCACGCCCTCGAACCGCCCGCAGACGAGGATCGCGCCGGGCCCCTCGGCCAGCGCCCGCACCCGCGCCTGCGTCAGCGGCCTTCCGCGCGGCGACATCAGAAGGCGCGGGCGGGCGTCGTCCGGGGGAGCCGCGGCGTCGATGGCGGCGCCGAGCACGTCGCAGCGCAGGACCATCCCGGCGCCGCCGCCGGCGGGGGTATCGTCCACACTGCGGTGGCGGCCGAGCCCGTGCTCGCGGATCTGCCGCGGCTCCAGGCTCCACGTCCCGCGGGTGAGCGCGTCACCGGACAGGGAATGGCCCAGCGGGCCGGGGAACATCTCCGGGTAGAGGGTCAGAACGGTGGCCCGCCAGGGGGCCGCCGCGCCGGGTTCGAGGGGCTCGCTCATGCCGCTTGATGGCGGCGCGGGCCGGGCCGGTCAATGCGGCCGGCGTCCCGGCCCGTCAGCGCCGCGCCAGGGGAGGGCGCCGCTTCGGGCCGGCGCGGTGATGGCTCTTAAGGTGCCGCCGGGACGGCGAGCGCAGGCGGCGAACCGGCCGGATCGCCTCACGCTCGGCCGAGGGATCGGCGGAGGGTGCGGCCATCGGCTCGGCCGGCCGGCCCGTCATCGCGCCGAACGGGTCGGGCTTGCCCAGCGGGATGCCGACCGTCGCGCCGGGAAAGCCCTGCGCCAGCGCCGGAAAGACCGGGAGCACGAGGAGGGCGAGGACGAGGATCGGGCGGCGCATGGTCCCTCGCTTTCGGATGGCGGTTCGAGCCTGTCCCCTGCGAACGGGCGCGCGGCCGAAGGTTCGATGCGCGGCCGAGAAGCGCAAGCGGGCACATTCGCCCGCGCCGGGACTTGTTCGGGGCATGACCCGCTTCGCCGCCATCCTCCTCCTGCTGACGCTGCCGGCCTCCGCGGCCGAGCCGCTCGCGCCGCCCGGTGCGCCGGCCGAGCGCTTCCCGAAGCCCGACAGGCCCGTCGCCGAGATCGTCGCGCCGCAATGGGCGCTCGAGCGGGAGCGCGACAGGGCCGACGAGGTGGGGCAGGTCGCGCGCCTGATGCGGATCGCCCCCGGCGAGACGGTGGCCGATATCGGCGCGGGCAACGGCTACTACGTCTTTCGCCTGAGCCCGCGCGTCGGGCCGCAGGGGCGCATCCTCGCCCAGGACATCACGCCGGATTACCTCGCCGACCTGGAGCGCCGGGTCGCCGCGGCGGGCCTGTCCAACGTCACCGTCGTGCGCGGCGAGGCGCACGACCCGCGGGTGCCGCCGGGCTCCGTCGATGCGGCGGTGCTGGTCCACATGTACCACGAGATCGCCCAGCCCTTCGGCCTGCTGTGGAACCTCGCCGCGGCGATGAAGCCCGGCGGCCGGGTCGGGATCGTCGATGCCGACGCGATCCCCTCGCGCCACGGCACGCCGCCGAAGCTCCTGCGCTGCGAGCTCGCCGCCGTCGGCTATCGCGAGGTGTCGATGACGCGGCTGAAGGGCGGCGTCGGCTACCTCGCGGTGTTCGAGGCGCCCGCGCCGGAGCGGCGGCCGGAGCCGGAGACGATCCGGCCCTGCCGGGACGAGGCGACGCGGGGGAAGCGCTGATCCCCTTTACCGAATCGGAGGGGTTGATCGGCCACGCTCGCCGCCCCCGTCCTCTCGATCGATCCGGCGATGATCCTCGGCCTCTGGCTCGACCAACCCGTCTGGCTGATGTTCGCGCTGCTGGCGGGCGTCTTCCTCGCGGTCTGCGCGCTGCTGAGCCTGCTCTCCAACCTGCCTTGGACGCGCCCCGGGATGCGCCTGCTCGCGACCGGGATCGTGCCGCCCTATATCGGCGTGGTCGCGGTGCTCCTTGCGCTGCTGACCGGCTTCGTCGCCAACGATGCCTGGGAGCGCCAGCGGCAGGCCAGCCGCGTGCTGCAGGCGGAGCGCTCGCACGCGCTGGCGGTCTACGACCTCAGCATCGCATCGGCGCCGGACATGAGCGGCCTGCGCTCGTCGCTGTTCGCCTATCTCGACGCGGTGGTGAAGGAGGAATGGCCGTCCATGGCCGCCACGGGTGCCTCGGCGCCGTCCGCCGGCCAGGCGCTGGGGCGCCTGCTCCAGACGGCGGCCGACCCGCGCACCGCCTCGGAGGCGGGCGAGGCGACCCATGCGGCCCTGCTCGAAGCGGTGATGCAGCTCCGCTCGACCCGCAGCGAGCGCCTCGCGCTCAGCGCCGCCCGAAGCGACGAGAGCAAGTGGCTGACGCTCCTCGTGCTCGCCGCCCTGACGCTGACGGCGATCGCCCTCGTCCATTGCGAGCGCCCGGTCGCCCAGGCGACCACGCTGTTCCTGTTCTCCGCCGCGATGGTGACGACGCTGGGGGTGATCGCCCTGCACGAGCGGCCCTTCGACGGGCCCCTGGCGCTCTCCCCCGAACCGATCCGCCTCGCCCGCGCCGCGATGGAGGCGAGTGGGCGTTGAGTGTCTGGTAACGCATCCTCTCTTCCCGAAAGCCGGAGGCCACCTTTCGGGACGATGCTCTAGCCCGGATCGTCGGCGGGCTTCGGCCCCGGCGGGGCGAACAGGTCTTCGGGCGGTTCGGCGACGACCTTGCCGGCAGGGAGATCGAGGGTCGGCACGAAGGCCTTGGTGAAGGGCAGGAGCGCGGTCGGGCCGCCGGCCGCCGGGCGGATCTCGAGCAGGTCGCCGCCGCCGTAATTCGGCACGGCGACGATGGTGCCGATCACCGTTCCGGTGCCGTCCTCGACGGTGAGCCCGATCAGGTCGGTGAGGAAGAACTCGTCCTCGTCCTCGGCCTGTCCCAGTCGCTCGCGGGCGATGGCGAGGGTGACCCGGTTGAGGGCTTCGGCGCCGCTGCGGTTCTCAACGCCCTTCACCCGCACGATCAGCAGGTCGGGCGAGCCGCCGGGCGCGGGCCGGACGTCTTGGAATTCGAGGGTGCGGCCGTCAGAGGCCCGCAAGGGACCGTAGCCCGCGATCGCCAGCGGCTCGCCGGTATAGGATTTCAGCCGCACCTCGCCGTGCAGCCCGTGCGGGCGGCCGAACTCGCCGAGCAGGACGAGGCCCGGATCGGGCGAGGCGGGGGCGACGGGCTTGGCGCCCTGCGGCTTGCGCGCCGAGGTGACGGCCTCCGGCGCGAGGCGGTCGGCGGGCCGCGCAGGTCCGCGCGACGAGGATCCGGGGCGGCGGGCCATGCAGAGTGCCTCGATGTCGGCTAAAAGTCCCTCCCCCCTCTGCGGGGGAGGGTGGCCCTCGCGTCAGCGAGGGTCGGGAGAGGGGAGAACCGCTTCCGGAAAGACCTGAGCCGGCCCCTCACCCGCCCGCTCCGCGGGCAGCCTCTCCCACCCAAGCCGGGCTTGCCCGAGTTGGGCAAGCGCTTGCGGATCTCGGGCCAGCCCGAGATCCGTGGGGGAGAGGGGTCGATCGCGCGGCTTAGGCCGCGGCGTCTTCGGCCGGGGCGGCGGCCTTCTCGGCGCGCTTGGCGGCGCGCTCCTTGGACTTCTCGCCGGGCTCGGCCTTCTGCGGATTGTTGCGGGCCGGGCGCTTGGCGAGGCCGGCGGCGTCGAGGAAGCGCAGGACGCGGTCGGTCGGCTGCGCGCCCTTGGCGAGCCAGGACTGGATCTTCTCGTTGTCGAGCACGATCCGGGCCGGATCGTCCTTGGCCTTCATCGGGTCGTAGGCGCCGACCTTCTCGATGAAGCGGCCGTCGCGCGGGGCGCGGGCGTCGGCGACGACGATGCGGTAGTAGGGGCGCTTCTTGGCGCCGCCGCGGGTGAGACGGATCTTGAGAGACATCAGTCGTTCCTTTCGGTGTCGTGTTTCTGCGTGGTGGTGTGATCGACGCTCTCGGCGATCGTTCGGTGGTGCCGAATGACTTCCTTCACCACGAAGGCGAGGAACTTCTCGGCGAAATCGGGGTCGAGCTTGGCTTCGACCGCGAGATTTCTCAGGCGCTTGACCTGACGCGCCTCCCGGTCCGGATCGGAGGGAGGCAGGCCCTTGCGGGCCTTCAACTCGCCGACCCGCTGCGTGCAGCGGAAGCGTTCGGCGAGCAGATGGATCAGCGCGGCATCGAAGTTGTCGATGCTCTCGCGCAGGCCCGCCAGCTCGGGATCGACCCCTTGTGCCGACAGGATCGTCATTTCTTCTTACCCGGCAGAAAGCCGCCCAGCCCCGGCAGCTTCGGGCCGCCCAGCCCCGGAAGGCCCGGCATCTTCCCGCCGCCGAGGCCCGCCGGCATCGGCGGAAGCTTGCCGCCGAACTGCTTCTCGATCTCGGCGATCTGCTCCGGCGTCGGCTCGGGCATGCCGGGGGGCATCTTCATGCCGCCGGGAAGACCGCCCGGCATGCCGCCGCCGAGCCCGAACATGTTGCCGAGCGCCTGGCCGATGCCGCCGCGCTTGCCCGAACTCATGGACTTCATCATGTCGGCCATGGTCCGGTGCATCTTGAGGAGCTTGTTGATCTCCTCGACCTTCACACCGGCGCCCGCCGCGATGCGCTTCTTGCGGCTGTTCTTGAGGATGTCGGGGTTCTTGCGCTCCCCCGGCGTCATCGAGGAGATGATCGCGCGCTGGCGCTTGAACATCTTCTCGTCGAGGTTGGCGCCCTCGACCTGCTTCTTCATCTGCCCCATGCCGGGCAGCATCCCCATCAGGCCGCCGATGCCGCCCATCTTCTCCATCTGGGCGAGCTGCATCGACAGGTCTTCGAGGTCGAACTTGCCCTTCCGCATCTTCTCGGCGGTGCGCAGGGCCTGCTCGTGGTCGATGGTCTCGGCCGCCTTCTCGACGAGCGAGACGATGTCGCCCATGCCGAGGATGCGGTTGGCCACCCGCTGCGGGTGGAACTCCTCCAGCGCGTCGACCTTCTCGCCGACGCCGACGAGCTTGATCGGCTTGCCGGTGACGGCGCGCATGGAGAGCGCCGCGCCGCCGCGGGAATCGCCGTCCATGCGGGTCAGCACGATGCCGGTGACGCCGAGGCGCTCGTCGAAGGCGCGGGCGGTGTTGACCGCGTCCTGGCCGGTGAGCGCGTCGGCCACCAGCAGCACTTCGTGGGGCTTCGTCGCCGCCTTCACCTCGGCGGCCTCGTTCATCAGGCCCTCGTCGACCGTAGTGCGGCCGGCGGTGTCGAGCATGACCACATCGAAGCCGCCGAGCCGGGCGGCCTCCATGGCACGCTTGGCGATCTGCACCGCCGACTGGCCGGCGACGATCGGCAGGCTCTCGACCTCGACCTGCTTGGCGAGGACCGCGAGCTGCTCCATCGCCGCGGGGCGGCGGGTGTCGAGGGAGGCGAGCAGCACGCGCCGCTTCTCGCGGCTCGACAGGCGCCGGGCGATCTTGGCGGTGGTGGTGGTCTTGCCCGAGCCCTGGAGGCCGACCATCAGGATGGCGACCGGGGCGGGCGCGTTCAGGTCGACGACGCTGGCATCGGTGCCGAGCATCGCGATGAGCTCGTCGTTGACGATCTTCACGACCATCTGGCCGGGCGTCACCGACTTGAGCACGACGGCGCCCACCGCCTTCTCGCGCACCCGGTCGGTGAACGAGCGCACCACCTCCAGCGCCACGTCCGCTTCGAGCAGGGCCCGGCGCACCTCGCGCATGGCGGCGGTGACGTCGGCCTCCGTCAGCGCGCCGCGGCGCGTCAGCCCGGAGAGGATGCCGGAAAGGCGGTCGGAAAGGCCTTCGAACATGCGGGTTCAGAGGTCCTTACTGGTGGAGGCCGGCATTGGCGACGCGGCGCGCGCGCAGCGCGTCCTCGAACGCCGCCACCGCGCGGGCGAACTTGTCCCGGCAGGCCGCATCGCAGAAGCCGACCACCGCGCCGTTGTAGAGGGTCAGCGCCTCGGGCACGATCGGCTTGCCCGACCACGGGCAGTGGTCGTTGACCGCATCCTCGATGCGGAGGGGGGTGTCGTTCGCGGGCGCCATGGCAGGGCTCGTTTGACGCTTCGGCGAACGCCCGGCAACGACAAGGGCGCCCGAGGGCGCAGACGCGCTGTCGGACGTTGACCTCCGGCCTCTCGGACCGGTCGGCGGCTCATCGTGACGTTCGAACGTCGAAATGGAGCCGGGCGGATAGGCCCTGTGCCGATTTAAGTCAATCCCGCGGGCGCTTTCCGGGCCGATCCCGGACGCGACGGAAGGCGGTAGATGGTGCTGGGCCGATGCGCGGCTGTCCTCGGAACGGACGTAAGCGGACGGTTAAGCTTTACCCTTCGTTAAGCATGTTGGGATCTGATGCTCGACGACGCACCGCTGGAGGTGCCCGAGGTACTCCCCGATGTCGGAACCCGCGCGACAGGCCCCATCTCCCGAGCCCGGCCTCCGGTCTCCGATCAGCTCCGCGCCGCTGCGGGATTGGCTCGCCACGATGCGCGCGACGGTGTCCGAGCCGCAGCCCGTCGAACGTCGCGAGGCGGAGCCCGCCCCCGCCGAGCCCGAGGCGGAAGCCCGCGGCAACGGCTGGTCGCCCCGCCTCGTCTCCGCCGCCGCGAAATCGGCCGAGGCCGCCGACGAGGACGTGGCCGAGATCATGGCCGAGAACATGATGCTGAAGGCCCGGCTCCGGCTGGAGGCCGAGCGCCGCGACGAGCTTCAGATCATCCTGGCCCAGGAGATCCGCGAGCTGCGCGCCCACATCGCCGAGGAAGTCGGCAAGATGGAGGATCTGCGGACCGAGCGCGACCTCTGGCGCGCCCGCTGCGAGGCGCTCGCTGCACCGCTGTTCCAGGGGCAGCAGCGCTGAACCGATCTGGACGACACCGGACATGCGAAGGGCCGCCCCAATGGGGCGGCCCTTCCATTGTCGAACCGGTCAGTCCGACGAAACCTGTCGTGATCCTGCGGGTGCGTCAGGCGCACACGCCGGAGGTAACGGTCCAGGCCTTGGTCGTCGGCGACGGCTGATGACAATGAGACACTGGATCACCTCCTTTCGTTCGTTGCGGATGAGCCCAAGGTAGGGAGGAATTCCGCCCGGCGAAAGACCCCCGGCGGCCGAACCGGTGCGTTGTCTCGCCGCAATGCACAATGCGTCGCCGCGCGCGGCCCTGGCCGACGGGCGGCCGGGAGCCTAAAGAGGGCACCCGTCCGCATCGGTCAGCCCGGAAAACGATGTCCTCCGCCGCCGCCCCGCGTGTCTCCGCCGACGACGCCCTCGATCCGCGCGCCATGCGCGAGCCGCTGCCGAACGCGTGGTACTGCGTCGGCCGCGCCGCGGCGATCGCGGGGGGCAAGATGCGGGCGGTCGCGCTCAACGGCGAGCAGGTCGTGCTCGGCCGCGGCAAGGACGGCGCCCTGTTCGCGCTGCGCGACCGCTGCCCCCACCGCGGCATGGCCTTGTCCAAGGGCAAGTTCGACGGCGACACGCTGATGTGCCCCTTCCACGGCTGGCGCTTCGGCACCGACGGGCGCTGCCGCGACGTGCCGACGCTCTCCGAGCACGACGCCTCGGACTTCTCGCGCATCGCCGTGCAGCGCTTCCCCATCGTCGAGAGCGCGGGCTTCCTCTGGGTCAACCCGCATCTCGGTCCCTCCGACCCGGACGCCGTGCCGGCGGTCCCGTCCCTCGATTTCGAGCCGGCCGGCTGCCTCGTGCTCGAACTCGAGGTCGAGGCCTCGTTCGATCTCACGACGCTGAGCCTGGTCGATCCCGGCCACGTCGCCTTCGTCCACGACACGTGGTGGTTCCGCCCCTCCAAGGAGCTGCGGGAGAAGGTGAAGACCTTCAAGCCGGTGCCGCACGGCTTCGTCATGACGAGCCACGCCACGACGACGAGTTCGCCGGTCTACCGCCTGCTCGGCGGCGTGCCGGAGGTCGAGATCGAGTTCCGCCTGCCCGGCGTGCGCCTCGAGCGGATCAAGGCGGGCACGAAGCGGGTGGCGAACTACACCTTCGCCACGCCAATGGGCGCCAACCGCACCATGCTGACCAACGCCCTCTACTGGAGCATGCCGGCGCTCAACCTGCTGAAGCCGATCGCCCGGCCTCTGATGCGCCAGTTCCTGAACCAGGATCAGCAGGTGCTGCAGCACGCCCAGGCCGGCCTCGACCGCAAGCCGACCATGGTGCTGCTCGGCCAGGGCGACCTGCCCTCGCAATGGTATTTCCGGCTGAAACGCGAGGCGCTGGAGGCCGCCCGGGAGGGCCGGCCCTTCGCGAACCCGCTGATCCGGCAGGAGCTGCGCTGGCGCTCCTGAGGCTCCGCGCCGCGCTTGAACCGCGGGCCGGGCAGGCCATCTTGGCCGTATGAAGAAGCGTGGCCTGCTCACGGTCGCCAGCGCGGCCACGGTGATGACCCTCGGCGGTGTCGGCTACGCCGCGCACCGGAGGAACAGGAACCCCTATTACCGCGGGCCGGCGAGCGACCACTTCGACGGCCTGCGCTTCCACGCCGCGGACCAGCCGCCGGACAAGTCGCTCGCCGACCTCGCCCGCTGGCGCCGGACCGGCAAGCCCGAGGCGTGGCCCGCCAGCTTCCCGAGCCCTTTCCCGCCGGACAGGCCGCCGGCGCGGGTCGAGGGGTTCCGCGTCGTGCTGATCGGGCATGCGAGCTATCTGATCCAGGTCGCGGGCCGCAACATCCTGGTCGATCCGGTCTTCTCCCGGCGCGCCAGCCCGTTCCGCTTCGCCGGACCGAAGCGGGTCAACCCGCCCGGCATCGCCTATGCCGACCTGCCGCCGATAGACGCGGTGCTGATCACCCACAACCACTACGACCATCTCGACGGCCCGACCGTCGCCCGGCTCTGGCAGGATCATCAGCCCTTGATCGTGGCGCCTCTCGGCAACGACGCGATCCTGCGCGGCTACGACGAGACGATGCATGTCGAGACGCGCGACTGGGGCGAGTCCGTCGATCTCGGCGCCGGCATCGCCGCGCACCTGACGCCCGCCAACCACTGGTCGGCCCGCGGCCTCAACGACCGGCGCATGGCGCTCTGGTGCGCCTTCCTGCTGACCACGCCGCGCGGGGTGCACTACCATGTCGGCGATTCAGGGCTCGGCGACGGCGCGGTCTTTCGCGAGATCCGCGCCCGCTTCGGCCCGCCGCGGCTCGCGACCCTGCCGATCGGCGCCTACGAGCCGCGCTGGTTCATGCAGCCGCAGCACATGAACCCGGCCGACGCGGTCGAGGCCCTGACGTTGCTCGGTGCCGATCAGGCGCTCGGCCACCATTGGGGCACCTTCAAGCTCACCGACGAGGGCATCGAGCGGCCCGTCGAGGCGCTGGCCGAGGCACTGGCGGCGGCCGAGCTGCCGCCGGAGCGGTTCCTGGCGCTGCGGCCGGGGCAGGTTTGGGAGGGGTAGGGGCGGCGGATCAACGGTCGCGAAGTGCCTTGCGCGCCGTTGCAAGAGGCAGCACCAGAACGCGATCCGCGATGCTGACGAAGCCTCGGCTCTCGTAGAAAGCCGCGGCCGCATCATCCTTGGCGTCGACGACGAGGGCGAAAGCGGCGATCTCGGCGTGCAAGACCTGCGTGACGGCATTGATGATCAGCGCCGCTCCCAGGCCGACTCCCCGATGCCGGCGATCCACCGCGAGCCGGCCCATGCGTACCACGGGGACCGTCGGGTAGCGCGGCAGCTTGCGGGTCGTCGTTTCGGGCAGTGCGCTTACGGCAACCTCCGCTGCCGCCAGAGTGTAGTAGCCGGCGATGGTCGTCGCGCCCGCGGGACAGGCGACGTGGCACTTGCTGACCATCCGCCGCATGTCCTGGCTTGCGAGATCACGGATGTAGCGGTCGAGCGCTTCGACACCGCAATCGAAGCTTTCGCGGTCGTGCCCGGCACCGAGCATCTCGACCCGAAACGGCGGCGTCACGGCTCGCCGATAAGATCACGGTGCCGCTGGACCGCTCTCAACAATCCGTCGCCCGGCTCCGACGGCTCCATCAGGGCTTGTGCGAAGCGTTGCTGCCCTTCGAGGGTCAGTTGCAGCACATGAGCCTCTTCGATGGCGCGCCGCGCCGCGCTCTGGACAGCGGCGGCGACGAAGTCGCTCAGCGAGCGACCCTGAAGCTCCGCCGCACGTCGAGCCAGGGCCAAGGTCTCCGCCGCGATGCGCGTTTCGAGCCGAGCGTTCCTGGTTGAAGTTCCGGACATGAGCGAGACCTTTGAAACGTACGGCAGAATGCCGTACATCGCACGAGTTCTCAAGCGCGAGTCTAAGTGCTCGAGCCCGTGTCCGGCGGTATCTTCACGGACCTTCGGCTCGCCACGGTAATTCCCGCCGAGGCGGCGACGATGCAGCCGATGGCGGCCACCTGCAGCAGGGTCAGCCGCTCGCCGAGCAGGGCGAGGGCGGCGACCGCCGCCACCGCCGGTTCCAGGCTCATCAGCACGCCGAAGGCCGGGCGGGGCAGGCGGGTGAGGGCGAACATTTCCAGCGAGTAGGGCAGGGCGCTCGACAGCACGGCGATGACGAGGCCGGTCGCCAGGGTCGCCGGCGTGAACAGATCCGCTCCGCCCTCGGCGAGGCCGACGGGCGCGACCACGAGGGCGGCGACCAGCATGCCGAGGGAGACCGCCCGCCCGCCGCCGGACCGGCCGGCGCGCTGGCCGAAGACGATGTAGCCGGCCCAGCACAGGCCCGCCGCGAGCGCCAAGGCGGCCCCCGTCGGGTCGAGGCTGGCGGTGTCGCCGAGCGGCAGCAGCAGACCGAGCCCGAGCACCGCGAGGCCGATCCAGGCGAAGTCGAGGGTTCGGCGCGAGCCGGCCAGCGCCACGGCGAGCGGGCCGGTGAACTCGATGGCCACCGCGATCCCGAGCGGGATCGTGCGCAGGGCCAGATAGAACAGCAGGTTCATGAGCCCGAGCGCCGCGCCGTAGAGCACGGTCGCGCCCACCTCGCCGCGCTCCGGGCCGCGCCGCCACGGCCGCCAGACCGCGAGCAGGATCAGCGCCGAGAAGCCGACGCGCAACGCCGTGACGCCCGCGGCGCCGACGACGGGAAACAGGCCCTTGGCCAGCGCCGCGCCGCTCTGGATCGAGATCATCCCCGCGACCAAAGCGAGGATGGGCAGGGCGATGGCGGACGCCTCCGGCCGTTCCCGCACGATCAGCGCGCGGTCAGAGGATGAAGCGGCTGAGATCCGTGTTGGCGGCGAGATCCGCTACCCGCTCGCGCACGTAGCCGGCATCGATCGGCACCGTCTCGCCGGAGCGGTCGGTGGCGGTGAACGAGATCTCGTCGATCACCCGCTCCAGCACCGTCTGCAGGCGGCGGGCGCCGATATTCTCCACCGAGCCGTTCACCTCCACGGCCACGCGGGCGATCGCGTCGATCGAATCCTCGGTGAAGTCGAGGGTGACGCCTTCGGTCTCCATCAGCGCCACCGTCTGCTTGATCAGGCTCGCCTCCGTCGCGGTCAGGATCTGCTTGAAGTCCTCGACGGTGAGCGGCTGCAGCTCGACGCGGATCGGCAGGCGGCCCTGCAACTCGGGCAGCAGGTCGGACGGCTTCGAGACGTGGAAGGCGCCGGACGCGATGAACAGGATGTGGTCGGTCTTCACCGGCCCGTGCTTGGTCGCCACCGTCGTGCCCTCGATCAGGGGCAGCAGGTCGCGCTGGACGCCCTCGCGGGAGACATCGGCGCCGGAGCGGCCCTCGCGGGCGCAGATCTTGTCGATCTCGTCGAGGAAGACGATGCCGTTGTCCTCGACCTCGCGGATCGCCTCGCGGGTCAGCGCGTCGTCGTCCACGAGCTTGTCGCTCTCCTCGGCGATCAGCGGCGCGTAGGCGTCGGCCACGGTGATGCGGCGCGGCTTGCCGCGCTGGCCGCCGAGTGCCTTGCCGAGCATGTCGGAGATGTTGATCGCCCCCATGGAGGCGCCGGGCATGCCGGGGATCTCGAACATCGGCATGCCCTGAGGCCCCGACGGGGCGAGCTCGATCTCGACTTCCTTGTCGTCGAGCTCGCTCGCCCGCAGCTTCTTGCGAAAGCTCTCGCGGGTCGCCTGGCTCGCGGTGGGGCCGACCAGCGCGTCGAGGATGCGCGACTCGGCCGCCGCCTCCGCCTTGGCCTTGACCGCCTTGCGCTTCTCCTCCCGGGTCAGGCCGATGCCGACCTCGACGAGGTCGCGCACGATCTGCTCCACGTCGCGGCCGACATAGCCGACCTCGGTAAACTTGGTCGCCTCGACCTTGAGGAAGGGCGCGCCGGCAAGCCGCGCGAGGCGGCGGGCGATCTCGGTCTTGCCGCAGCCGGTCGGGCCGATCATCAGGATGTTCTTGGGCGCCACCTCGTCCCGCAGCGGGCCTTTGAGCTGCTGGCGGCGCCAGCGGTTGCGCAAGGCGATCGCGACCGCGCGCTTGGCGTCCTTCTGGCCGACGATGAAGCGATCGAGCTCGGAGACGATCTCGCGGGGAGAGAAGGTGGTCATCGGGCTCCTGCGGCCATTTTTTTGGGACTTGTGGGGCGGCGCGTCGGGCGCGGGGCCTTCCCCCTAAAACGATCTAAGCGGGCGCGGCCCGGCTTTCCAGGGTAACCGCTCCCAAGGGCTGTTGAATCGGGCTGCTCGGGCAAGCTCCTCGCTCCTCATGTTGAGGGGCGTCATGGATGCCAGGGGCGAACCGACCCTCAGGCCGCGTCGATTGCCTCGATCACGAGGTTCCCGTTGGTGTAGACGCAGATCTCGGCGGCGATCTTCATCGCCTTGCGCACGATCGTCTCGGCGTCGTGCTCGCCGTCCTCCAGCGCGCGGGCGGCGGCCAGCGCGAAGTTGCCGCCGGAGCCGATCGCCATCACCCCGGTCTCGGGCTCCAGCACGTCGCCGGAGCCGGAGAGCAGCAGGCTGACATCCTTGTCGGCCACCAGCATCATCGCCTCCAGGCGGCGCAGATAGCGGTCCGTGCGCCAGTCCTTGGTGAGCTCGACGCAGGCGCGGGTGAGCTGGCCGGGATACTGCTCCAGCTTGGCCTCCAGCCGCTCGAACAGGGTGAAGGCGTCGGCGGTCGCGCCGGCGAAGCCGCCGATGACACTGCCCTTGGCCAGCCGCCGGACCTTGCGGGCGTTGCCCTTTACGATGGTCTGGCCGAGGCTGACCTGGCCGTCGCCGCCGATCACCACCCGGCCGCCCTTGCGGACCATCAGGATCGTGGTGGCGTGCATCTGCGGCAGGCGATCGTCGGTCTGGGCCAAGGAGGCGCTCCGGTTCGTTTGAAACACGTTGGCTTCCCTCGCGGATGCGAGGCGGCGGGCGTCCGCCGGACGCGATGCCCCCGGCCATCGGTCGGGCGCATCGCCGTAAGTCACGAGCCTCAGTTATGCGCTCGCGCGCTCGCCTCCAAGCCGGGGCGCCGCTTCGTCCCAAAAAGCTCCGCGCAAGCCACCCCTCCTATTGCCTCGAACAAAGGAGTGCCGCGCGTCGGCGCCCGTCCCCGCAAAGGTGTCCCCGGAGCCTCCCATGGGAATCCTCGTCGGCCTCGTCATCGCGATCGGCTGCATGCTCGGCGGCTTCGTCGCCATGGGCGGGCACCTGATCGTGATCTGGCAGCCCTGGGAGTTCGTCATCATCTTCGGCATGGCGGCGGGCACCTTCGTCATCGCCAACCCGCTGAAGACCGTGATGGATTCCGGCAAGGCGACGATGGAGGCCTTCACCAACAAGGGGCCGAAGCGCCAGGACTTCCTCTCGCTCCTCGGGTTGCTGCACGCCCTGATGCGCGAGTTGAAGACCAAGCCCCGCAACGAGGTCGAGACCCATTTCGACGATCCGGCCAATTCCGAGATCTTCAAGAACTATCCCGAGGTGACCAAGGACCAGGATCTGGTGCTGTTCATCTGCGACTATTGCCGCCTGATCCTCATCGGCAACGCCCGCTCGCACGAGATCGAGGCGCTGATGGAGGAGGAGATCGGCACCCACAAGAAGTACAAGCTCAAACCCTACGCCGCGATCAACACCGTGGCGGAGGCGCTGCCGGCGCTCGGCATCGTCGCGGCGGTGCTCGGCATCGTGAAGGCGATGGGCGCGCTCGACCAGTCGCCGCAGATCCTCGGCGGCCTCATCGGCGCCGCGCTGGTGGGCACCTTCATCGGCGTGTTCGCGTCCTACGGGATGCTCGCCCCGCTCGCCGTGAAGATCAAGGGCGTGCGCGAGAAGCAGTGCAGCGTCTACACCATCGTGAAGCAGAGCCTGATCGCCTACATGAACGGTGCGCTGCCCCAGGTCGCGATCGAGCACGGCCGCAAGGGCATCGCCGGCTCGGACCGCCCGACCATCGACGAGGTCGAGAGCGCCACCGTGCCGGGCGCCCGCGCCGAGCCGGCGGCGGCGTAAGGGTTTTTGTGGGATGGACGAGACCCAGACCCCCGAGCCGGTGCCCGAGGCCGCGCCCGCGCTCCCGCCCTTCGTGACGGGGACGAAGCCCGCGTCCGACATCCGCAGCCGCATCCAGGAGGCCGGCGGCCTGTCGCTCGACCGGCTGCCGATGCTCAGCGTGGTGTTCGACCGCCTCGCCACCGCCTGCAGCGATGCGGCCAAGCACCTGGCCGCCTCCTCGACCTTCTACTCCCTGAGCGGGGTCGAGAGCGGGCGCTTCGGCGAGTTCCTCGATGCCTACGACGCCAACGCCGTGGTCGGCATCTTCCACGCGCCGGGCTGGGACGGGCACGTCCTCGTCGGGCTCGACCGCGACTTCATCTACACCATGACGGAGGTGCTGTTCGGCTCCGACGGCTCCGAGCCGCCGGTGGAGGACGAGCGCACCTTCTCGGCGATCGAGCTGCGCATCGCCCAGATGGTGTTCGAGCAGGTGGGAAAAGCGCTCGAATCCTCCTTCGGCCTCGTCTCGCAGACGGGTTTCCGCCTGGAGCGCACCGAGACCCGGATGGAGTTCGCGGTGATCGGCCGGCGCTCCAACAAGGCGGTGCAGGCCAAGTTCCTGCTCCAGGCGCTCAACCGCGGCGGCGAGATGTTCCTCATCATCCCGCAGACGGTGCTGAACCCGCTGCGCCCGGCGCTGGGCAAGGTGCTGACCGGCGAGTCGTCGGCCCGCGATCCGCGCTGGGCCGAGCAGATCGCGGCGGAGGTGCAGAAGACCACCGTTCGCCTGCGCGCCGTCCTCGAGGAGCGCCACCTGACGCTCGGCGAGATCGCCGGGCTCAAGGTCGGGCAGGTGCTCACGCTGGACGCGACGCCCGCGACGCGGGTCAAGCTCGAAGGCAACGACCGGCCGCTGTTCTGGTGCCGGGCCGGGCAGTCGCAGGGCGCCTACGTCCTGCGGGTCGAGGACGCGATCAGTCCGGAGAAGGAGGGCGGCCATGGGCTCCTTGGTTGACGGCATACTGCTCGTCGCGCTCGTGGCCACCAGCGCCTGCGTGGTGCCGATGTACCTCAAGCTCAAGCGCCTCGACCGGACCCAGGCCGAGTACGGCGCGGCGGTGGCCGCCTCCGGCGTGGCGCTGACCCAGGCCGGCGAGGCGGTGCGCTCCTTCAAGGAGGAGGGCCGCGAGGTGCTGGAGGCGCTGAGCCTCAAGATCGACGAGGCGCGGGCGGCCCTCGCCGACCTGGAGGCGTCGCGCGCCGCCCTCGTCGCGGCGCGCTCCGAGGAGGGCTGAGGCGGCCATCTCAGTCGTCATCTGTTTGATCACTTCGGCTCCTCCTCCGTCATTGCGAGGCGAAGCCGTGGCAATCCAGGGCGCGACTATTCCGGAGAGGTCGCGCCCTGGATCGCTTCGGCTCCGCCTCGCGATGACGGGATTGGGCAAGCCCCGAGGTGATCAACTGGCACCCGTCTCAGTCGTCGCCCGGCTTGCCGGCCTTCTCGGCGATGGCGCCGGTCTGCGGATCGATCTGAACCTTGACGCTCCGACCGTCGCGTCTGGCCTTGGCCTTCCACACCCCGTCATCGGCCTCGATGCTGCGCACCGAGCCGTAGCCGGCCTCGGTCAGCTTGGTCAGGACCTGGTCGATCGGCATCCAGTCCTTTCCGGGCGTGTCGGCCAGGGCCGGCGCGACGGCGACGCCGGTGGCGAGGGTGGCGGCCAGGGCGGCGGCGAGGACGGTTTTGAAAATACTCATGGCGGTCTGCTCCGGTTCTTCGTGGCGGATGCCTCCCGATGCCATTGCGCGGCCCCGCGACGCTGACGGCCCCTGTCAGCGGAATGTCAGGCAGTGGGTCAGTTTGAAATTGGCACCGGTTGACCCAGTCTCGCGTTCGTCGGGTGAGCGTGGCATGATCCAGCAGTTCGGATGGAGGCAGATCCGTGAGCCCAAGTACCGTCGCAGCGAAGAAGTCTGAGCTTGACGCTCGCTTGGCAAAAGGCACCGGCCCAGTGACCGTATCGTTTGGCCTCGCGTTGTTCTCCGCGCTATGGAACGCGGGTGACATCACTATGGGACATTTCCCAAATTCCGGCTTCGTATTGCGTCTTCCGGGGGCGCAACCAACCCTGACACTGCCTTCATATGGTTCGTCCGGCAATGTCACCGCCCTTCCTGCGGAAACGATCGCAGCCGACGAGTTCGTGGTGGGAGTGAGTTCGATTGACCACTAAGAAGCGCCCCCGCGATCCCAACCAGCTCGCCAAGTTCATCGTGGATGTGGCGACGGGAGAGGCTGAGCAGCAGGAAGAGTCCGGTTTAACGAAGCGTGCCCGAGCCGGCGGCGCTAAAGGTGGGCCGGCTCGGGCAAAAACCCTGACAGAGAAGCAGCGCGCTGAGATCGCCTCAATCGCAGCTCAAGCGAGATGGAAAAAGCAGGATTAAGCTGCGCCGCGCTTTTCGTCCTCGGCCGCGAGCCTGAGTTCGATGTCGAACCCAAGATCGGCAGGGAGCAGTTCGACCTGTTGCTCCGTTGGGCGTGTATCGTTCCAGTGTGTTTGATCGAGATGAAGCTGGTACATGTCATCAACCGATTGCTCACGGCGCATGACACAAGCTTTCTTGAAGTTTTCCGGCTTCGTCTTGGGGTCGTCAATGTCTATGTATGAGAAAACAAGCTGACCATCGCCCGTATGCCTTGGTACGGCATGATAACCGCGATAGGGCAAGCCCGTCTTCTTATCGTGCCGAACGTCTTGGCGCGCCGCCCCTTTGAACTCCTTGGCGAGGCGGTCCACTTCTGAGATTGGCGGAGGGGCCTTCCAGCCCATTTCGACGGCCATCTCGGCCACCTTGTGCATGTCAATCTCAGACTCGCCAGTCTTCTCCTGCCAATATCGGATGAAGCGCTGACGTTCGGCCACTTTAGACATCAAGTTCTCCTACTCACCTAGCGGATACACATCACCCCACCCATCGATTGCCGCACTAGCTCCAATGTGCGATCTTACGTTTGTTAAATGTTGACGGAACCGATCGTAGCGGCCCGTCTTATGCTGTAATTGTCCGGCGACGATGCCCGGATGGACATCTAAAATTTTCGAAAAGGCCAATAGATCACGCTCTGAGAAAAATGGGGCCTTGCGCGCAATAAAGCCGTCCATCTTAGTCTTCGGAACACAAAACTCTTGTGCGGCCAAGTTAGCGGCTCGCTCTTCTTCGTTCACGTCCGGCCCGGTCCCCGCTCGGGGGCCTTCAAGCTCAACGTCGAGAACGATAGCAGACTTCCCGTGGCCAAGCCGAACATGCTCAAGCTCATGACGCAAAACGAACCAGAAATTATCAATCCGATCAAACCTAATGGATAAGCCAATAACTGGAGACGCGTCGTCCAGCCAAAAGCACACGCCATCGATCTTCGATGAAGGCAAGCTTTCAACGATAACAAAGCGAATTCCGCACTCACTCAGTATGCGAGGAACTTTGCGGATCTCTTCCGGCGACCTAAGCAGGGCTCGGAGCTTGGTAAGTGCAACACCAACCGATACCTCAGTATATCTTGCAACCAGCAACTCTTCCGCGATAGATCTAACTCGATAAAGCCATGCGAGTTGAGACGGGGTTACAGACGCATTTACAGCTGTCTTTCGCGCCGCATGCGGAAGTATCTCAATTTCGTCAGGCGATTTGACCCCGAAGAACTTTGTAAGTTCATTTTCGACAGCTTTTAGGTTTTGGGCGTCATTGACTGCGAGCCACCCCCGCTTGACCATGGCGGCTACAGGCAAGTCACCGAAGAGCGCGGCGCGCGTCGCACGTCCGCGATCAGGCTTGGCCGCTAGGCGGGCGATCGCCAGATCATAGTTGCGTTGCAGCTCCAAGAATATTGCCGCATCGACGCCAAAAACGTCTTCAAGGGCCAGGGCCGTCTCGGTTGTGACCGAACCTTTGCCTGCAATGATCTTATTGATCGTGCTCTCATCCTTTTCCAAGACGACCGCGAGCGTCCGCTGCGACCAGCCTCGGTTCTCCAGAAGCTCCGCAATAAGTTGGCCGGGCGTGGCGTGCTCACTCATCTCTGGGAGATTACGCCCGGCGCCCTCACGTCGTCAATGACGACCTGCGCATAAACTCAAACTGACCCAAAATGCTTGACTAAATGGCGGGTCGCGGTAGTGTGCTGCGTATGAACAAGCTCTCGGCGGACGAACGCGCGAAGATCCTGCACCTCCTCTGCGAGGGCATGTCGATCCGCGCGATCACGCGGCTGACGGGAGCTAGCAAGAACACCGTCGCCAAGCTTCTTGCCGATGCCGGCCGGGCCTGTGCGATCTATCAGGACCAAGCCTTCCGCGAGTTGCCTTGCACGCGCATCCAGGTCGATGAGATTTGGAGTTTCGTTTACGCGAAGGCGAAGAACGTCGAGACGGCCAAGGCGGCGCCGGAAGGCGCGGGCGACGTGTGGACGTGGACGGCCCTATGCGCCGATACCAAGCTTCTTCTGTCGTGGCTGGTTGGCGGCCGGGACGCCGAGTACGCGACCGTCTTCATGCACGACATCCGGGGCCGGCTCCTTGAGCGCCCGCAGATCACGTCAGACGGCCACTACGCCTACCTGTCGGCCGTTGATGAAGCGTTCGGCAATGAGGTCGATTACGCGCAGATAGTCAAAACCTATGGCGAGTCAGCGGACAGCGCCCGGCGCTACAGCCCGCCAATCTGTACGGGCGTGAAGAAACGCACCGTCACCGGCAACCCCGACAAGGATTACGTCTCCACGTCGTTCGTGGAGCGCCAGAACCTCACGATGCGGATGCACATGCGCCGGTTCACGCGGCTGACGAACGGCTTCTCAAAGAAGGTGGAGAACCACGTTCACGCCGTCGCGCTCCACACGATGTACTACAACTTCGTCAAGGAGCAGCGGGGCATCCGCATGACGCCAGCCATGAAGGCGGGCGTGACGGATACGCTCTGGACCATTGACCACATTGTTAGGGTGGTGGAGCTTTTCGACACGAAACCCGGCAAGCGCGGACCGTACAAAAAGAAGGACGGGAACTAATCGTCTTTTTTCTTCGACTGAGCTGCGCCTTTCCCAACTGCGATGCCGGCAGTAAAAAGAAACGCATTGCCTATCCATGTGATAAGCGTATTTAGCCAGGGCGCTTCTTGCCCCGACCATTGAGTTGTCGCGCCTATCACGGCCACTAATGCGGCCGAGCAAAGTAGCAACCCACTCAAAACTACCGCAGCTGCATGGCCTTTGTCGTCAGTTCCGTACTTAAGCCATCGCGTAGTGATATGCAGAATGCGGTTGTCGGCCTTGTCTCCTGTAAAGTCAGGATAGCTGGCTGTATAGTCGTCCGCCTTGGCAGGAGGATTAGGAGGAGGCGGTATCTTATCTGGCACTGGCAAGCTTCGACCGAAAGATGTCCCGCATCAGATCAGTTGGGATTAGCGGCTTGTTCGCCAGATCGCCGTATCTCTCTTTAACGACTGTCCAAGGCTCGCCCGGCGCATGTGTCGCATTAGACAGCTGAATTCCGCTGAGATGCTTATGGCTATCCCAAAGGCGGCGAAGGAAATCCTGCACGTTTGTAGGCGGGGGCGTTGGAAATTCAACTTCAAAGTCCAGCATGCCTTCGCCAGTACGGTTTAGGACAGTTGCACGCCTGTTCGTAATCGGCTGAGCGCCAAAATCGCGAAACTGAGAGTAAATCGACGGCACGACTGGGCCCCACGGCCAAGCGTATATCTCTTCATCGAAGAGTTCTGAATGGTTGTACGCCAGCCACCAAGCCTGAGCGTAGAAGAGGAGCTTTTGCAGCTTGAGCGGATCTATGCGCGGAAACGCGCCGGGATCTGAGTCTTGGAGTTGCAAAAATGTGTTTGCGACCGAAGCTGCGGTCGTCGGCGCGGACATGGCGCGCACTCCTCCTCTATGCCCTTCCTTGTACGAGGTTCGACCCTTTTGGTCGAGATGTCGCACCCGCGACTGACCGACTCATGTCAACCTCTGCCACCCTCTCCGAGATTTCAAACTGACCCACTGCCGAATGTCAGCCGGGACGGGCACCGCGCGGCGGAAAGATTTCCGGATCGCCGGCGACAGCCTCGCGTCAGCCAAGCCGGCTAGACCGTCCCCACGCACAAGCGGACCCGACGAGCCCGAGCGATGAGCAGCAGCCCCTTCCCCGATACCGACCTCGCCGGCACCGAGCCCCGCGTTGGCGACGGGCGCAATCTCGATTCGATCCTGCGCATCCCGGTGCTGATGCAGGTGGTGCTGGGCTCCGCGACCATGCCGGTCGCCGACCTGATGAAGCTCGGGCGCGGCGCCGTCGTCCCCCTCGACCACCGGGTCGGCGAGCCCGTGGACGTGATGGTCAACGGCCGCGTCATCGCCCGCGGCGAGATCGTGATCGTCGAGGAGGACAATTCCCGCTTCGGCGTGTCGCTGACCGAGGTGGTCGGCCCGTCCGCTGCCGAACAGAACAGCTGAGCCTCGGCGAGAGCGGGCCGCCATGTCGTCCAGTCCTCTGGCATCGAGCCCAGTCCCTTCGGAAGCCCTGCCCCTGGCTCCCGTCGCCGCCCGCGTGCTGGGCCGGCGGCTCGACCCCGTCGATCAGGTCGCGGCGCTGCTGCTCGCCATGGGCAAGCCGGCGGCGGGGCGGCTGATCAAGTATTTCGAGCCGGACGAGCTCAAGCGCATCACCCGCTCGGCCTCGAATCTCGGCGCGGTGAGCCCCGAGCAGCTCGACACGGTGGTGGAGACCTTCTCCGCCGAGTTCTCCGCCGGCAACAGCCTGATCGGCACCGCCAACGAGGTCGAGAAGCTGCTCAGCGGCCTGCTGCCGGCCGACCAGATCGCCGACATCCTCGCCGACGTGCGCGGCAACGCCACCCGCTCGGTCTGGGAGCGGCTCGGCACCGTGCAGGAGAGCGTGCTGGCGAGCTACCTCGTCAAGGAGCATCCCCAGACCGCGGCGCTGATCCTGTCGAAGGTGAAGCCCGCCACCGCCGCCAAGGTGATGGGCCACCTGCCCGGGCCGCTGCGCAACACGGTGATGCGGCGGATGCTGAGCTTCAAGCCGATCGTCGACGACGTGCTGCACGCGATCGAGAAGACGCTGCACGAGGATTTCATGATCAACGGCGCGCGCAATTCCGGCGCCGACACGCATGCCAAGATGGCCGACATCATCAACAAGATGGAGCGCCAGCAGATGGACGACGTGCTCTCCAGCCTCGGCGAGTCGCGTCCGAAGTCGGTCGAGATCCTGAAGGGTCTGCTCTTCACCTTCGACGACATCGTCAAGCTGGCGCCGCGCGCCCGCACCACCCTGTTCGACGCCGTGCCGAACGACCGGCTGGTGCTGGCGCTCAAGGGCACCGACGCGGAATTCCGAAACACGGTGCTCAGCGCCCTCTCGGCGCGCGTGCGCCGCATGGTCGAGCACGAGCTGAACGGCGGCGAGCCGGCGGCGCAGCGCGACGTCATGGAGGCGCGCCGCTCCATCACGGATCTGGCCATGGACATGGCCGGGCGCGGGGAGATCGAGATCAATCCGGGGGGCGAGGATGACGCGCTCATCCGCTGACCGGACCCCCGTTCGCGCCCGCCCGCGGGGTTGAGGCGTGGCGGAGGAGACCGACCACGAGAGCAAGACCGAAGCCGCCACGGAGCGGCGTGTCCGCGAGGCGATCGAGAAGGGCGACATCCCCTTCTCCCGCGAGGCACCCGTCTTCGCCTCGACGCTGGGCCTGCTGATCGCCCTGGCCCTGTTCGCGCGGGGGCAGGCGGCGCAGCTCGCGGGGGATTTCGCGCCGATCCTCGACGATCCGCGCGGCTTCTCCCTGGAGACCGGCGGCGACGCCATGCTGCTCCTGAGCCGCGTGGCGATGGCGGCGGGCCGCTTCCTCCTGCCGATCCTGCTGATCCTGGCGGTGTGCAGCCTCGCGGCCTCGCTCCTCCAGAACCTGCCGCGGCTCGTCCTCGATCGGATCACGCCGAAATGGTCGCGGGTCTCGCCGATGGCGGGCTTCAAGCGAATCTTCGGAACTTCGGGTCAGGTCGAGTTCCTGAAATCCGTCGTTAAATTCCTGTCGGTCAGTGTCGTCGCACTTCTGCTCCTTCGCTCGGAGCGGACAAGAGCCGTGAACGCCATGTTCGTCGATCCGAGCCAGTTGCCCGAACTGATCCTGACGGTCTCGATCCGGCTCGTCGCGGCGGTGGCCATCGCCACCATCGTGATCGTCGCGGGCGACCTCGTCTGGGCGCGGCTGCGCTGGCAGCGCTCGCTCCGGATGTCGCGCCAGGACATCAAGGACGAGCACAAGCAGACCGAGGGCGATCCGTCGGTGAAGGCGCGGCTGCGCTCGCTCGCCCAGGACCGTGCCCGCAACCGGATGCTCGCCAACGTCGATCGGGCGACCGTGGTGATCGCCAACCCGACGCACTTCGCCGTGGCGCTCCGCTACGAGCCCAGCGAGAACCCGGCCCCCCTCGTGCTGGCCAAGGGGCAGGATCTCATCGCCCTGCGCATCCGCGCGATCGCCGAGGAAAAGGGCATCGCCGTGATCGAGGACAAGCCTCTCGCAAGGTCGCTGTACGATGCTGTGCAGGTCGATCAGACGATTCCGGCAGAATTTTACCGCGCCGTGGCCCAGATCCTTTTCTTCCTTTTCGCGAGAGCCCGATGACCCCTCAGGTCCAACGTTTCGCGCCAGGACCGTCGGCCGTTCCGCATGCCTACGCGGCCGCCGAGCAGATTTTCGCCGAGGCGCTGCGCGACTTCATCGGTGAGCTGTGCCTGCTCGACGGCGGCGTGCTCATCGGCTGGATCCGCGGCGAGCGGCACGGCAACATCGCCGACATCGTCGCCTCCTCCGCCGAGCTGTTCTTCAAGGAATCGGTTCTGACCTACGCCGACGCCGCCGACGTCTGCCTCGAATGGGGCCGCTCGATGCAGGTGGTCCTCGACCTCGAATTCGCGGCCGAGCCGATGACAGTGTTCTTCAAGCTGGTGCTCGACGAGGTGTTCGCGGGCGTCGCGATCCAGCGCATCGTCGCGGAGGACATGGCCGCGCTCTCCCTCGAAGGCTTCGCTGACGCCGTGAGCCAAGCCCGGGTCGGACATGCATGACGCCCGCTCGCGAACGCCGGACGCAAAGCTGCGGCCGAGCCTATCGCGAAGGGTGTCGAGCGCACGCCGCGGGCCGCATTCTTCCATGTATGAAATTATACATTCCATCGATTGACCCTCTCGGCGCTGCACTGCATGACAATGTCGATGCTGCGTCTGCAAAACACGCGTAGGATGTGGCGATGGCCTCCCGGCGGCGCCAAAAACCTGCCCAGATCGCAGCGCAAGGCCGGCGCGATCCGGCTGGGTCAGGAGGATGGTCGTCGATGTATTTTCTGGTCGATCCGCGCGATTCGGTGAACGCGGGTTACAAGGCCAGCTTCGAGCGCGAGGGGATCTCCTCGTTCGCGCTCATGCCCGAGGAGTTCCTGGGCTGGCTCCGGGCGGCCTCCAGCAGCGATCTCGAAGCGATTCAGGGCTTTCTCCTCGGCGATTTCGAGGAGCGGGCGAAATGCGCGGGCGTGATCCGCAAGCAGTCCCGCGCGCCGATCATCGCGCTCGCCGACCTGCGCTCCCTGGAGCAGACCGTCGAGCTGCTGGAGGCCGGCATCGACGACGTCCTCCCCAAGCCGGTCCACGTCCGCGAGATCCTGGCCCGGTCCGAGGCGATCTGGCGCCGGGTCAACGGCGTCGTCCAGCCGGGCGAGGCGGAGGGTGAGGCCGCGGGCGAGGCCAAGACGCCGGATCGGCTCAGGGTCTTCCACGACGGGCGCGACCCGGAGATCGATGGCGTGCCGCTGTCCCTGCCGCGGCGGGAGCGGCACATCCTCGAATATCTCGTGCGCAACCGCGGGCGCCGGCTCACCAAGACCCAGGTCTTCAACGTGGTCTACGGCGTCTACAGCAACGGCGTCGAGGAGAGCGTGATCGAGGGCCACGTGAGCAAGCTGCGCAAGAAGCTCTCCGAGCGGCTCGGCCACGACCCGATCGAGGCCAAGCGCTACATGGGCTACACCTACGTCGGCTGAGCCCGGCTACTGGCAGAACGCCTTCGCCCCCGGCGTCCAGTTGCCGAAGCCCGAGGCGACCATGTTGGTGATGACCCGGCAGACATAGACCTTCTGCGCCGGGTTGTTGTTGGGGCCGGCATGATAGCGGGCGACGGCGAGCGTCCAGCTTCCCTCGCGCTCCTTCAGCTCCTTCAGGAAGCGGGTCGCGTACTCGACGTTCTGGGCCGGGTCGATCATCGCCTCCAGCGAGGCGAACTTCGCCCGATGATAGTGGTGGTTGATCTGCATGCAGCCGAGATCGACCAGGCGCACGCCCTCCCGCTGCGCCTGGCCGAGGCGCTGCACCACGTCCGCCGCGCTGGTGCCGAAATAGGCCTTGCCCTGGATGTTCATGGCAAAGGGCTGGAGCGAGCCGCGGTTGCCGCTCTCCGTCAGCCCGACGGCGTAGAGCATGCCGAGCGGCACGCCGTGCTTGGCGGCGGCCTGCGCCATCTGGCGCTCGCAGATGCGGGAGGTGTCGGCCGGCGCGGCCGCCGCGGCGGCGCTAGAGATACAGGCCGCCGCGATCGCGCCCGCGAGAATCCGTCTCATGGTCCTGCTCCTCGGTGGGCGTGGCGGCCTCGTCCGCGCGCGGGGACGGGCGCCGGCCCGAATGATCGGGCGTCGCCGCGCCCGGCTGCCTGTCGTGCTGCCCGGCCTGCGATCCGGCGAAGGACGCGAATCCCTGACCCCGCGGCCCGGAATCGCCCGGGCCCGCGCCGCCCGCCTGGATCGTCACGGTGTCGGGCTCGTAGCCGGCCTCCCGCAGCAGGCCGGAGAGCAGGTCGCCCTCCTTGCGCAGGCGCTCGGCGGTCTCCTCGCGGCTGGTGCGCAGGCTCATCTCCAGCCGCCCGTCCTGCAGGCGCATCCGCACCAGCACCGAGCCCAGATCGGCCGGATGAAGCTGGAGCGTCAGGATCTTCAGCGGTCCGCCCTCGACGGGGGCCGGCAACGGACGGCCCTGGGCGCCGGACGCGGCCGCCGGCAACTGGGTGGCGACCGCATCGACGATCTGGCGCAGGGGAGACGTCGGCACCGGAGCCGGCGCGCTCGCGGCGTCATGCGGGACCGGTTCGGCGAGCGGCCTATCCGGACGCGGCGCCTCGGCGGTGGGGCCGGCGCTCGCGGTCGGGCCGCGATCCGCGTCGGCCGTCGCGCGCGTCGCCGACGCGGCGGCACGCTCCGCGGCCGTCTCGGGGCGGGCGATCCCGGCCGGCTGCTCCCGCACCGGTTCCGATTCGCGCCGGATCTGTTCTGTCGGGCGCCCTTGCATCGCGGCCGCCGGTTCGGCGACGACTCCGCTTCCCGATGGATCGGTGAGGGATGGCGCTGACGCTGCGGCGCCGGCCGGTTCCGACTGGTCGCCGCGGGGAGCGGCGCGTCCGCGACCCGCCGGGTTCCCGAGGGCCGCCGCGGCCTGCGCTGGTGCCGGAGTCGCGGCCGGTACGACATCGGGGCTCGTGGCCGCGGCGACGGCGGCTCCGCCTTGGCCGGGTCCGACCGGAGCCGGCTGCGCGGCCGCCGCCGCGACCCCGGCGGCCGGTGCCTCGGGCGATCCCGGAGCAGTGAGCGTCGGCGGCGTCGCGGCCGGTGCGAAGGTCGATCGGTCGACGGCCGCCTGTGCGGCGAGGCCGACGGCGCCCTGAGCCGGAATCGGCCTTTCTGCCGCGAGAGCGGGATCATGGACGCCACCGCGCAAGTTCGCGGACGCCACCGTGAGCGGACCGACGCCGGCATCGGACGGAAGCGGTCGAGCCGGCACGCCCGGGGCAGTCACGTCGAGAGCGGTCGCGGCCGAAGGGGGCTGGCCATCTCCCCCTGCGATGGAGGGGAAACCGTCGGGGGCGCCGGATGCCGTGATCGCCGGTGCCGAGAGTGCGCCGGTTGCAGACGGCCGGGCATCGGCGCTCGTCGGGAGCGCGCCCTCGCGCGGGCGAACAGGGGCGAAATGCGTCTCCAGCCCGACCACGGACATCGGCAGGGCCGGCGCCGTCGGGATCGGGCTCGGTCCGGAGCCCGCCCGTACCGCGGCCCGCTGCACCATGGCCTCGAGGCCGGCATCCGGGTGCGCAGCGGGGGCGGGCGCGGCGGCGGGGCCGGCGAGCGCCATCAGCGCCTGCAAGGC
>NZ_JBELQE010000004.1:0-10980 GCF_040270385.1 Methylorubrum podarium
CGACGGAAGGCTCCGCCGCCTGCCTCGGGCGCAGCGATATCGGCCGGATCGAGCCCGGCCGGGAGGCGGATCTGGCGCTGTTCACCCTCGACGAACTACGCTTCTCCGGCGCCCACGACCTGCTCGCGGCGCTCGTGCTGTGCGGCGCCCATCGCGCCGACCGGGTGATGGTCGCGGGCACGTGGCGGGTGATCGACGGACAGCCGCTCGGCATCGAGACCGGACGCCTGCGCGAGGAGCACACGAGTCTGGCGCGCACCCTGTTCGGAACGGCGTGATGGCGGCACCATCCGTTGCGGCGGGGCCGCGGGAGGGCCCGACCCCGCTCTTCGGGGCCTACGGCATCGTCAAGCGCTTCGGCGCCTTCACCGCGAATGACGGCGTCGATCTGGAGATCCGCGCCGGGGAGATCCACGCCCTGCTCGGCGAGAACGGCGCCGGCAAATCGACCCTGATGAAGATCCTCTACGGCCTGCTCGAGCCGACGGAGGGGGTCGTCACGCATCAGGGCGACATCGTGCGGCCGGCGAACCCCGAGGTCGCGCGGGCGCTCGGCATCGGCATGGTCTTCCAGCACTTCTCCCTGTGCGAGAACCTGACGGTCGCCGAGAACATCGCCCTCGTCATGCCCGCCGCGCTGACGGGTCGGGCGCTCGCCGAGCGGATCGCCCGGCTCGGGACGGATTACGGCCTGCATCTCGATCCCGCGCGTCCGGTCTGGTCGCTCTCGGCCGGCGAGCGCCAGCGGATCGAGATCGTGCGCTGCCTGCTCCAGGATCCGAAGCTCGTGATCCTCGACGAGCCGACCTCGGTGCTGACGCCGGGCGAGGCGGAGGTGCTGTTTTCGGTGCTGGAGCGGCTGCGCGACGAGGGCCGTGCCCTGCTCTACATCTCCCACCGGCTCGACGAGGTGCGCCGCCTCTGCACCCGGGCCACGATCCTGCGGGGCGGCCGGGTCGTCGGCGCCTGCGATCCGCGGGCGGAGACCGCCCGCTCCCTCGCCGCGCTGATGGTCGGCACGGGGGTGAGCGAGGTGCGCGCGAAAGCGGCCCGCGGGACCCGCGCGGAGCGCCTCGTGCTCGACCGCCTGTCGCTGCCCGCGCCCGGCCTGCACGGGACGCCGCTGCGGGAGATCGCGCTCTCCGTGGCGGGGGGCGAGATCCTCGGCATCGCCGGGATCGCCGGCAACGGGCAGGCGGAACTCTTTGACGCCCTGTCGGGCGAGAGCCGGGCTCCGACGGCCGGGTCGGTGCGCCTCGACGGCCGGGCGGCGGGCCATCTCGGCATCAATGCCCGGCGCCGGCTCGGGGCCGCCTTCGTGCCCGAGGAGCGCAACGGCCACGCCGCGGTACCGTCCATGAGTCTGTCGGAGAACGCGCTGCTCTCCCGCCACGCCACCGCACCGCTCACTTGGCTAGGCCTGCTGCGACGCGGCGCGGCGCGGGCTCTCGCCCGGCGGGTGATCGACGCCTTCGACGTGCGCGGCGCCGGCCCCGATCCGGCGGCCGGTACGCTCTCGGGCGGCAACCTGCAGAAATTCGTGGTCGGGCGCGAGATCCTGGCCGAGCCGGGCATCCTCGTCATCAACCAGCCGACCTGGGGCGTCGATGCGGCCGCCGCCGCCCGGATCCGGCAGGCCGTGCTGGACCTCGCCGGCCGCGGCTGCGCGGTGGTCGTGATCAGCCAGGATCTCGACGAGTTGTTCGAGATCGCGGATTCCATCGCCGTCCTGCATGCCGGTGCGCTCTCGCGGCCCGTCCCGACCGGCGCGACCAGCCGCGCGGCGTTGGGACTGCTGATGGGCGGGGCCGGTGAGCCGGAGCCGCAGACCGGCAAGCTTCAGGCGGCCCCTGCCGTCGGAACCGTCGTTCCGGCGCTCTGAGCCCCTGCCGGACCCGATCCGCCCCATGCGCGCGAGGAACGAGCCAGGAATGAACGGGATGCGCGATGCGCCTTGATCTCCTCCCCCGCGCGCGCCGGTCGCCCTGGCTCGACCTGCTCTCGCCCGCGCTGGCCTTCCTCGCCGCGGTCCTGATCGGCGGGATCGCCGTGGCGGCCCTCGGCGTGTCGCCGGGCCAGGCCTTCCTCACCTACTTCGTCGCCCCGTTGAGCGAGATCTGGTCGCTGCAGGAGGTCGCCCTGAAGGCCGCGCCGCTCGCCCTGATCGCGACCGGTCTCGCCTTCTGCTACCGCGCCAACCTGTGGAACATCGGGGCGGAGGGCCAGTTCGTGGCGGGCGGCCTCGCGGGCGGCTGGGTCGCCGTCGCCGCGCACGGCTCGCAAGGGGTCACCCTCTGGATCCTGCCGGCGATGCTTCTCGCCGGCACACTCGCCGGCATCGCCTACGCGATGATCCCGGCGCTGCTGCGGGTCCGGCTCGGCGTCTCGGAGATCCTGACCAGCCTGATGCTCGTCTACGTCGCGCAGTTGCTGCTCGACTACATGGTGCGCGGGCCCCTGCGCGATCCGCAGGGCTACAACTTCCCGCAGAGCGTCGGCTTCGACGAGGCCGCCCGGCTGCCCCTTCTGATGGAGGGCGAGTCGCTCCATGCGGGCGTGCTCATCAGCTTTCTGGGAATCGTGCTGGCGGCTCTCGTCCTGGCGCGCACCCTGTTCGGCTTCGAGGTGCGCGCCGTCGGCGCGAGCCCGCGGGCGGCGCGCTTCGCCGGCTTCTCCGACGCGCGGCTGACGCTCGCGGTCTTCGCGATCTCCGGCGGCGCGGCAGGGCTGGCCGGCATCTGCGAGGTGGCCGGACGGATCGGCCAGCTCCAGCCGGAGATCTCCCCGGGCTACGGCTTCACCGCGATCATCGTCGCCTTCCTCGGGCGCCTGAGTCCGCCCGGCATCCTCCTCGCGGCCCTCGTCATCGCGCTGACGACGATCGGCGGGGAGGGGGCTCAGATCGACCTGAAGCTGCCGCTCGACCTGACCCGCGCCTTCCAGGGGCTGCTGCTCGGCCTCGTGCTCGGGGCCGACGTGCTGACGCGCTACCACGTACGGATCGTGCCGGGCGGCGCGAACACGCGGGTGACACCATGAGCCTCGACATCGTCCAGATGGTGCTCGTCACGGTGCTGACGGCGGCGACGCCGCTGATCCTGGCCGGCATCGGCGAACTCGTCGTGGAGCGGGCCGGCGTGCTCAATCTCGGCGTCGAGGGCATGATGGTGCTCGGCGCGGCCGCCGGCTTCGCCGTCGCCACCCAGACCGGATCGACCGGGCTCGGCGCCCTCGGCGGGGCCGGGGCCGGCCTGTTGCTCGCCGCCCTCTTCGGCGTCCTCACCGTGGGGCTGGCGGCCAATCAGGTCGCCTCGGGACTGGCGCTGACCATCCTCGGGCTGGGGCTCTCCGGACTCGTCGGCGCCGGCTATGTCGGGATGAAGCGTGATCCGGCGCCCCATCTCCACCTGCCCGGCCTCACCGACCTCCCGGGGATCGGCCGGCTGCTCTTCGGACACGACGCCTTCGTCTACGCGGCCCTCCTCCTCGTCGCCGGGGTGTGGTGGTTCCTCTGGCGCACCCGCGCCGGATTGACCCTGCGCGCCATCGGCGACGATCACACCGCGACTCACGCCCTCGGGCTCAAGGTGCGCAAGGTCCGCTTCCTCGCCGTGCTGTTCGGCGGCGCCTGCGCCGGGCTCGCGGGGGCCTACCTGTCCCTGGCCTACACGCCGTTCTGGGCACCGGCGATGACCGCCGGACGGGGCTGGATCGCCCTGGCGCTCGTGGTCTTCGCCTCCTGGCAACCGCTGCGGGTGGCCGCGGGCGCGCTGCTCTTCGGCGGGGCGACCGTGCTCCAGCTCCATGCCCAGGCCGCGGGTCTCGGCCTGCCCGGCCAGCTGCTCTCGGCGGTCCCCTACCTCGCCACCATCCTGGCGCTCGTCCTGCTGTCGGTCGGCCGGCGCCGGGGCGGCTCGCTGGCGCCGGCGGCGCTCGGCCGCGTCTTCGCCCCGAGCCGCTGAGGGCGCCGTCTCGCGGGATCGATGGCGCGAAAGGATGCATCGGCGGACGTCTTTTTGGGCGCATCGTCCGATTCGATGGGGGTTTCGCTGAGGGTTGATCAGCGCTTCGATGCTGAAACTTTGATCTTTTCTCTGCCCTGAACAAGATCAATGCTTGCCAAGCTTGTGCCGCCGGCTCGGAAAGACGGATCACGCCTCGTGTCAGCCCATTCTTTCTCCCGCAGACATCTGCTCGGCGGTGCGGCCGCCCTCTCGCTCGGGGCGCTCCCCTTCGGCCGCGCCCGGGCCGCCGGTCCGCTCACCGTCGGTTTCATCTATGTCGGGCCCAAGGACGATTACGGCTACAACCAAGCCCACGCCCAGGGAGCGGCCGCCCTCAAGGCGATCCCCGGTGTCCAGGTGGTCGAGGAGGAGAACGTCCGCGAGACCACCGATGTCCAGAAGACCATGGAGAGCATGATCAACCTGGACGGCGCGACCCTCCTGTTCCCGACCTCCTTCGGTTACTTCGACCCGCACGTCCTCATCGAGGCGAAGAAGAACCCGAAGGTGCAGTTCCGCCATTGCGGCGGTCTCTGGACCGAGGCGAACCCGAAGAACGCCGGCTCCTATTTCGGCTACATCGCCCAGGGGCAGTACCTGAACGGCATCGTCGCCGCCCACGCCTCGAAATCGAAGCGGCTCGGTTTCGTCGCGGCCAAGCCGATCCCGCAGGTCCTCAACAACATCAACGGCTTCCTGCTCGGTGCGCGCAGCGTCGATCCGTCGATCACGGTTCAGGTGATCTTCACCGGCGAGTGGTCGTTGGCCGTCAAGGAGGCGGAGGCGACCAACGCGCTGATCGATGGCGGCGCCGACGTGATCACCTGCCACGTCGACAGTCCCAAGGTCGTGGTCGAGACGGCGGCGCGGCGCGGCGCCTTCGTCTGCGGCTACCATGCCGACCAATCGGCTCTGGCCAAGGACAAGTACCTCACCGGCGCGGAGTGGAACTGGGCCTCGATCTACAAGGGCTTCGTCGCCGACATGCAGGCGGGCAAGGCCCCGCCGAACTTCGTGCGCGGCGGGCTGCCGGACGGCTTCGTCAAGATGAGCCCCTACGGCCCCGCGGTCTCCGAAGAGGCCCGCAAGCGGGCCGACGCCGTCAAGGCCGAGATGATGAAGGGCGGCTTCGCCATCATCAAGGGTCCGCTCAAGGACAACAAGGGCAACGAGATCGCCGGTGCCGGCACGGCGCTGGCCGAGAACGCGGCCGAGCTGGAGAAGACCAACTACCTCGTCGAGGGCGTGAAGGGCTCGGCCTGACACGGCCGCCGGGCGGATGCCCGAGGGGGCTTGGCATGGTTTCTGCGCCTTCGCGGAAGAGGATCCGACCCATGGACCCGACCCCATGGACCCGCACCCATTGCCGTACGCATGGCCGCACCCATGGCCGCTGACACCACCGCGCCCGGCCTGCCGCTGACCGAGAGCGGCCCGGACCGGCCACCGGCCTCGCTCCAGATCCGGGCGTGGCTCGCACGCCGCGCCGAGAGCGTCGCGATTCCGGTCGCCGCGGTGATCGCCGGCTTCCTGATCTTCTCCCTGTTCCTGCTCGCCCTGGGAAAAAGCCCGCTCGCCTTCCTGGATCTCGTCTGGCGCGGCGGCTTCGGCTCCCCCTTCGCGCTTCAGAACAGCCTGCAGCGTGCCGCCCCCCTGCTGTTTGCCGCGCTCTGCGTCGCGCTGCCGGCCCGTCTCGGCCTCGTGGTGATCGGCGGCGAGGGCGCGATCGTCCTCGGCGGCGTCGCCGCTGCGGCCGCGGCGCAACCGCTCCAAAGCTTCCCCGCGCTTCTGGCCGTGCCGCTGATGGCGCTCGCCGCCGCCGCGGCCGGGGCGGCCTGGATCGGAATGGTCGGGGCGCTGCGCGCCTATCGCGGGGTCAACGAGACCATCGCCAGCCTGCTGATGTCCTATATCGGGCTCGCGCTCTCGAACCACTTGATCGAGGGCCTGTTGCGCGACCCGGCGAGCCTCAACAAGCCCTCGACCGCGCCGATCGGCGAGGCGTTCATGGTCGGCCCCTTGCCGGGACTCGATGTCCATTGGGGGCTCGGCATCGGCGTTCTCGCCTGCCTCGCCGCCTACGCGCTGACGGAGCGGACGACGATCGGCTTCGCCGCGCGTATCGCCGGCGGCAACTTGCGGGCGGCGCAGATTCAGGGCCTGCCGGTCGGGCGCCTCATCGTGAGTTTCACCGCTTTGGGCGGCGCCTGCGCCGCGCTCGCCGGCTTCTTCGAGGTCGCGGCGGTGCACGGCAACGCCAACGCCTCGCTCAATGCGGGCTTCGGCTATACCGGCATCCTCGTGGCGTTCCTCGCCCGCCACAATCCCCTCGCGATCCTCCCGGTGGCCTTCCTGCTCGGCGGCATCGAAGCCTCGAGCGGCCTGATCCAGCGCCGGATGCAGTTGCCCGACGCGACGGTGCTCGTGCTCGAAGGGCTGCTTTTCCTCGTCGTGCTCGTCAGCGAGACGCTCTACGGGCGCTTCAAGCTGTTCAGCCCGCATCTCTGGTCCGAGAAGCGCGGGGCGGCCCAAGGAATGTCGTCGTGACGGCCATTGCAGGGCGGACAGGATGAGCGACGATCTCGGCCTGACGACCGTTCTGCTCGCCGTCATCGGCGGGGCGATCCGCGTTTCGACGCCGTTCCTGTTCGTGAGCCTCGGCGAGACCATCACCGAGCGCTCGGGGCGGATCAATCTCGGGTTGGAGGGCACCCTCGTCTTCGGCGCCATGTCGGCCTACGCCACCGCCGTGCTGACGGGCAGTCCGTGGGCGGGCGTGGCGGTCGCCGGATTGGCGGGCGGCGCCTTCGGCCTGCTGCACGGCTTCATCTGCCGCTTTCCCCGGGTCAACGACGTGGCGATCGGCATCGCCCTGATGCTGTTCGGGTCGGGGCTGGCCTTCTTCCTCGGCAAGCCCTTCATCCAGCCCTCGGCCCCGCCGTTGCCGGCGATTCCCTTCGGCTTCTGGTCGGACCTGCCGCAGGTCCAGGCGGCCCTGCGGGTCAACGTGCTGTTCCTGGCCGGCGCCGCGCTGGCGCTGTTCCTGTGGTGGGCGTTCCGCAACACCAAGGCGGGCCTGATCGTGCGTGTGGTCGGCGATAGCGCGGATGCGGCGCGCGCCATGGGCTACGACGTCGACCGCGTGCGGCTTCTGGCGACCGCCGTCGGCGGCGTGCTCGCCGGGATCGGCGGCGCCTATCTCTCGCTCTACTATCCCGGTTCGTGGAACGAGGGCATCTCGTCCGGACAGGGTCTGATGGCGGTGGCGCTCGTCATCTTCGCCCGCTGGAATCCGCTCGCCTGCTTCGGGGCGGCCCTCCTGTTCGGGGGCGCCGGGGCGCTCGGACCCGCCCTGCAATCGGTCGGCATCTCGCAGGGCTACTACCTGTTCTACGCCGCGCCCTACGTCCTCACCCTGGCGCTGCTGATCGCCACCTCCTCGCCGGACCGGGCGCTGACCGGCGCGCCGGGCGAATTGTCCCTCAAGTAAGGAAACCTCATGAACGGTCTCGGTGGACTGAACAAATCCCCGAACGGCGTCGTCATCGGCCTCGTCCAGCTTCAACTGCCGACCATCACCACACGGGTCGACGTGACCGCCCAGGCCGAGCGCATCGTCGCGATGGTCGCCAAGGCGCGCGCCAACATGGCGACAATGGATCTGGTCGTCTTCCCCGAATACGCCCTGCACGGCCTGTCGATGGACACCCGGCCCGAGATCCTCTGCACGCTCGACGGCCCCGAGGTCGCGGCGTTCAAGCAGGCCTGCCGCGACAACCGGATCTGGGGCTGCTTCTCGATCATGGAGGCCAACCCGAACGGCAACCCGTTCAATTCCGGCCTCGTCATCGACGACACCGGCGAACTCAAGCTCTACTATCGCAAGATGCACCCTTGGGTGCCGGTCGAGCCCTGGGAGCCCGGCGACCTCGGCATTCCGGTGATCGAGGGGCCGAAGGGAGCCAAGCTCGGCCTCATCATCTGCCACGACGGCATGTTCCCGGAGATGGCGCGCGAATGCGCCTACAAGGGCGCGGAGATCATGATCCGCACGGCCGGCTACACCGCGCCGATCCGCGAATCCTGGCGCTTCACCAACCAGTCGAACGCCTTCTGCAACCTGATGGTGACCGCCAACGTCTGCATGTGCGGGTCCGACGGCACCTTCGACTCGATGGGCGAGGGGATGATCGTCAACTTCGACGGCACGGTGCTCGCCCACGGTACCACGGGCCGCGTCGACGAGATCATCACCGCCGAGGTGCGGCCCGATCTCGTGCGCGAGGCGCGGGCGCATTGGGGCGTCGAGAACAACATCTATCAGCTCGGCCACCGCGGTTACACGGCGGTGAAGGGCGGCGCGGGCGACTGCCCCTACAGCTACATGCACGACCTCGCCGCCGGCCGTTACCGCGTGCCGTGGGAGGACCAGGTGACGGTGACCGACGGGACGAGCTGCGGCTTCGCCGCACCGACCCGGAGCTACGGCGAGGGCCAGCTTCCGGCGGCGCGGGAGGCGGCGGAGTGAGCATCGTCCCCTTCCCCTCCGCCGGGGCCGCCGAGGGCGGCCGCTTCGTCGCCGCCGAGCCCTATCCCTGGCCCTATGACGGCTCGCTCGCCCCGAAGACCACGGCACTCGTCATCATCGACATGCAGACCGACTTCTGCGGCAAGGGCGGCTACGTCGATGCCATGGGCTACGACCTCGCCCTGACCCGCGCGCCGATCGGGCCGATCGGCGAACTCCTCGCCGCCGCCCGGACGCATGGCTACCACGTGATCCACACCCGCGAGGGCCATCGGCCGGACTTGGCGGATCTTCCGGCCAACAAGCGCTGGCGCTCACGCCGGATCGGGGCCGGGATCGGCGATCCCGGCCCTTGCGGGCGGGTGCTGGTGCGGGGCGAGCCCGGTTGGGAGATCATCCCCGAACTGGCACCGCTGCCGGACGAGCCGGTGATCGACAAGCCCGGCAAGGGCTCCTTCTGTGCGACCGATCTCGAACTCATCCTGACGACGCGGGGCATCCGCAACCTGATCCTGACCGGCATCACCACGGATGTCTGCGTCCACACCACCATGCGCGAGGCCAACGACCGCGGCTTCGAATGCGTGATCGTCTCCGACGGCACCGCCGCGACCGACCCCGGCAACCACGACGCGGCGCTGAAGATGGTGACGATGCAGGGCGGCGTGTTCGGCGCGGTCGCCTCGTCCGAGGCGATCCTGGCGGCGATGGGCTGAGGCCGTCATGACAGCCCTCGCGCACGCCGCCCCCTCCGGTGCCCTCGGCGTCGAGACCATCGGCATGACGAAGCGCTTCGGCGGCTTCACCGCCCTCGACGACGTCTCGATGAAGATCGAGGCCGGCGGCTTCCACGCCCTGCTCGGCGAGAACGGGGCGGGCAAGTCGACCTTCGTCAAATGCGTGATGGGTTTTTACGCACCCACCGCCGGCTCGGTGCTGATCGACGGCCGCGAGGCCGAAATCACGGGGCCGAAGGGCGCGCAGGCGCGCGGCCTCGGCATGGTCTACCAGCATTTCACCCTGGTGCCCTCGCTGACCGGCGCCGAGAACCTCGTCATCGGCCGGGCCGACGCGCCCGCGATCCTCGATTGGAAGGCCGAGCGCGCGGCGCTCGCCGATTTCATGGCCCGGATGCCGTTCCGGCTGAACCTCGACCGGCCGGTGGCGGAACTCGCGGCGGGCGAGAAGCAGAAGCTCGAAATCGTCAAGCAGCTCTACCTCAAGGCCCGGTTCCTGATCCTCGACGAGCCCACCTCGGTGCTGACGCCGGCCGAGGCCGAGGAGGTGCTGGGCCTGCTGCGGGGCATGGCGGATGCGGGCGCGCTCACGGTGCTGATGATCAGCCACAAGTTCCGGGAGGTCGAAGCCTTCGCCCGCACCCTCAGCGTCCTGCGGCGCGGGCGGCTCGTCGGCGACGGCGCGGTCGGCGCGCTGTCGCGGGACGACATGGCGGCGATGATGGTGGGCGAGCGCACCGTGCGGACGGTCGCCGCGCGGGTCGGCGAGCCCGACACGGCGCATGAGATCCTGCGGGTTGATAGCCTGACCGCCACCGACGTCTCCGGCCTGCGGCGGATCGATGTCGCGGATCTGCGCGTGCGCGCCCACGAGATCGTCGGCATCGCCGGCGTTTCCGGTAACGGGCAGAAGGAACTCGCCGACGTGCTCGGCGGACAGATCCGCGCGACGGGCGGGCGCGTCGCGGTGCAGGGCGAGCCCTATCGCGGCACGCGGGCCGAGAGCCGCCGGCACCGTGTGCGCTTCATCCCCGAGGAGCCTCTGCGCAACGCCTGCGCGCCGCGGATGTCGGTCGCCGAGAACCTCGCCTTCCGCGCCTTCGACCGGCGCGGCGAGGACCCCGCGGGTCCGCCGACCCTCTGGCTCGACCGGCGCGCCATGAGCCGGCGGGCGAAGGACCTGATCGCCCGCTTCAAGGTGAAGACCGCCTCCTCCGAGGCGCCGATCGCCACCCTGTCCGGCGGCAACGTGCAGCGCGCCGTGCTCGCGCGCGAACTCACCGATCCGGTCGATCTCCTGATCGTCGTCAATCCCTGCTTCGGCCTCGATTTCGCGGCGGTCGCCGAGATCCGCTCCCGCATCGTGGCGGCGCGGAATGCCGGAGCCGCCGTGCTGCTGATCAGCGAGGATCTCGACGAGATCCTGGAATTGTCGGACCGCATCTGCGTGATGTCGGACGGGCGCCTCGTCTACGAGACGCCGGCCGCGGCGGCGGAGGCCGGGGTGATCGGCCGCCACATGGCCGGGCACCACTGATACGGTTTTCGGTTGATTCCTTCGGTGCCACTTCCCGTCATTCCGGGTCGCCGAAGGCGAACCCGGAATCCACGACTGGCCTGGACGCCATATTCCAGCCGCGCATCACGGGTGGATCCCGGGTTCCGCTGCGCGGCCCCGGGATGACGGGGGTTGGGGCTGAACCGAAGCGAT
>NZ_JBELQE010000070.1:0-14592 GCF_040270385.1 Methylorubrum podarium
GTCGCCCCTCTCCTCCCCCTTGTGGGGAGGAGGCAGGAGGTGGGGGTGGTTCAGGATGAGGCGGTGCGGTGCCGTCTGCACCACCCCCACCCCGAACCCCTCCCCACAAGGGGGAGGGGACAGGCCCTGCTCTGACCGAGGTGATCAACCGGAAACCGTATGATGGGTTCGGTTCTGCCCCAACCCCGTCATCCCGGGGCCGCGCAGCGGAACCCGGGATCCACCCATGATGCGCGGATGAAACAAACTTGCGAGGCCGGTCGTGGATTCCGGGTTCGCTTGTCAGCGCCCCGGAATGACGGGAAGCGGCACCGAAGGAATCAACCGGCCCGGCCGTGCATCGCGCTCACGTCACCTCGAAGCTCGTCCACAGCCCGGTGTCGAACCGCTCCAGCACCGTCGCGCTCAGGAGCCAGCGGCCGGGATTGTCGGCCACGAAGGCGATCTGGGCGCTGCGTCCCTCGGGGATCTGCACGGTGTCGAGCCAGTAGGGCTCCCAGCCGTCGTCGAGCTGGTGCAGCAGGCGGAAGACGTGGCCGTGCAAGTGCAGGCTCTGGATGAAGCCGGTGTCGTTGCGGATCGCCAGCACCACGACCCCCCCGCGCTTGACCGAGAAGAGAGGAGCCGCCCCCGCCGCCCCGCTCGCGCCGTTGACCTGCCAGACCTTGGCGGGATCGCCCTGGTAGGGCCTCTCGGCGCCGGGCTTGGTCTTGTCGGGCCGCACCCCGCCCGTCAGCACGAGGTCCCGGCGCAGCGCGCTCTGCAGGCGGATCTCGACGGGCAGGCGCTTGTTCTCGGGCAGCGAGCCGATCGCCGCGCGGCCGGCCTGCGCCACCGGCTCGCCGGTCGCGGTCAGGGTCGCCAGCGGCAGGCCCTGTCCGATCAGCGCGGTGATCGCGCCGGCCGGCCCGGCCTGTGCGGGGAGGTCGACGAGCAGGTCGTAGCGCGTGCCCGGCGCGAGGGGGAGCGTCGCCTTCAGCGGCTCGAAGGTGTCGGTCGGCTGCCCGTCCACCGCCGCGACATAGGCTTTCAGTCCGTCGAAGCGGATGCGCAGGCCGCGCGCGTTGCAGGCATTGGCCAGCCGCAGGCGCAGGCGGCTGCCGGGGCGGGCCTCCAGGCCGAGCGGGATCGGCGTCCCGTTGAGCGTGACGACGCTTCCCAGACGTCCCGCCGCGGCGGCGAAGGCGACCTGCCCGAACGGCTGGAGCGCGCCCGCCTCGTCGAGCCGCCAATCCTGCAGCAGCAGCGCCAGATCGCCGTCGACCGGCGGCGGGGCGGGCTCCTCCACGATCAGCAGGCCGGCGATGCCGCGGCCCGAGGGCTCGCTCGACCCGCCGACCACGAGCGGGCGAATCAGGAACGTGCCGGCATCCGGCGGCGTGAAGCCGTAGACGAAACTGTCGCCCGGCTTGATCGGCGCCTGGGTGACGCCGCCGACGCCGTCCATGGCGTTGACGTTGCGTACCCCGTGCCAGTGCAGGGAGAGCGGCTTGTCGGTCCCGTTCTCGACCCGCAGCCGCACGGCCTCGCCGAGCTTGATCCGCAGGATCGGCGCCGCCGCCTCGCCGAGGCGCCACACCGCGGTCTCGGGGGCGGGCTCCGGCTTCAGGCGGAGCGTGGCCGGCGCGGCCTTGAGGGGCTTCGGCTCCGGGGCGGCGGCCCTGTCGGCGGGGGGCTTCTCGGCGGGTGATTTTTCGGGGGGAACCTGCGCCGCGGCTGGGAGCGGCAGCAGGGCGAGGGCGGCGCTGCCGGCGAGCAGGCTGCGCCGCGAGAACGATCCCGGCTCGGGCTGGGCCATCGGGTCGGGCTTTCGCATCGCGCCTCGCGTCGTCACGGGATCGGGCAGGCGTTGTAGACAGGCGCCGCCCGCCCCGCCACCGCGCAAATCCTTTCCGAAGTTTTTTGCTGCGGCTTCGGGTGCCCGTGCTATAGACGCCGGCTTCGACGGCCCGGTCCCCGGGCTCGTGTCGATGGCGCTCGCGGGCGTGGCGGAACTGGTAGACGCGCTGGATTTAGGTTCCAGTGTCGCAAGACGTGGGGGTTCGAGCCCCTCCGCCCGCACCAAGTCCGTACGGGGCCGGCGCAGGGACCGAATCGGTTCCCGCCGAGACCCTCCATGGCGCGGCGGCACGCGAAGACGAGATTGCGGTTTTTAGAAAACAGCGGACGAACGACGATGCAGGTGACCGAGACGACCTCCGAGGGGCTGAAGCGCGAGTTTCAGGTGCTCCTCCCCGCGACCGAGCTTGAGGATCGCCTCAACACCGAGCTCTCGAACATCAAGGGCAAGGTTCAGATCAAGGGCTTCCGCCCCGGCAAGGTGCCGGTCGCCCATCTGCGCAAGGTCTACGGCAAGTCGGTGATGGCCGACGTGCTGCAGAACGCCGTCAACGAGGCCAACCAGCAGATCGTCGCCGACAAGGGCCTGCGCCTCGCCCTCGAGCCGCAGATCGAGTTCCCGAAGGACGAGGAGCAAACGATCATCGAGCGCGCCCTCGACGCCAAGGGCGACCTCGCCTTCAAGGTGAAGCTCGAGGTGCTGCCGAGCTTCGAGCTCGCCGACCTCTCGGACGTGTCGATCAAGAAGCTCGTGCTCAAGCCCTCCGACGAGGAGATCAACGAGACGCTGGAGCGCATGGCCAAGGACAGCCGCTCCTTCGAGCCGCGCGAGGACGGCGCCGAGGCGCAGTCCGGCGACCGCGTCACCATCGACTTCGTCGGCCGCATCGACGGCACCGAATTCGAGGGCGGCAAGGGCGAGGACGTCGATCTGGAGCTCGGCTCGAACACCTTCATCCCCGGCTTCGAGGACCAGCTCGTCGGCGCCAAGGTCGGCGACACCCGCCTCGTCAAGGTCGCGTTCCCGGCCGACTACCAGGCCGAGCAGCTCGCCGGTCAGGATGCCGAGTTCGACGTCACCGTGAAGGCGGTCGCCGCCCCCGGCGAGACCAAGATCGACGACGAGCTCGCCAAGCGCTTCGGCATGGACGACCTGGAGAAGCTGAAGGAGGCCGTCTCCAAGGCCGTCGGTGCCGACTACGAGGCGCAGTCCCGGCGCAAGCTCAAGAAGGAGCTGCTCGACGCCCTCGACGGCAAGTACGCCTTCGATCTGCCCCCGAGCCTCGTCCACCAGGAGTTCGCCGCCGTGTGGGCGCAGGTCGAGCAGGACCTGAAGAACCGCGGCAAGACCTTCGAGGACGAGGGCACCACCGAGGAGGCGTCTCAGGCGGAGTACCGCAAGATCGCCGAGCGGCGCGTCCGCCTCGGGCTGGTGCTTGCGCAAGTCGGCGAGACCGCCGATATCAAGGTCTCGGACGATGAGGTCAACCAGGCCCTGTTCGCTCGGATCCGGCAGTTCCCGGGTCAAGAGAAGCAGGTCTACGACTTCTACCGCAACAATCCGCAGGCGCTCGCCGAGCTTCGCGCGCCGCTGTTCGAGGAGAAGGTCGTCGACCATGTCCTCGGTCAGGTCCAGGTCGTCGAGGAACCCGTCTCGAAGGAGGCGCTCTTCGCCGAAGACGACGAGGCCGACGCCGTGACCGGCGGGGCCGCGACGGACGAGAAGCCGAGCGAGTCCGAGAACGAGGCGGCGGCCGAGAAGGCTGCCGGCTGATCGCCACTCTCCCCCGGCTCCGCGGGCGGGCGGCGATCTGATCAGGCGGCGTTAACGGCCGTCATGTTCGCTGTAACCAACCGGCGCCCGAGCGATTCGCTCGGGTCCGGACCCCGGAGCCGAGGGCTGATATGAGAGATCCGGTCGATTACTTCCACAACTCGCTCGTGCCCATGGTGGTCGAGCAGTCGAGCCGCGGCGAGCGCGCCTTCGACATCTATTCCCGGCTCCTGCGCGAGCGGATCATCTTCCTCACCGGCCCCGTCGAGGACCAGGGCGCGTCGCTGATCGTCGCCCAGCTCCTGTTCCTGGAGGCCGAGAACCCGAAGAAGGAAATCTCCTTCTACATCAACTCGCCCGGCGGCGTGGTGACCTCGGGCCTGTCGATCTACGACACGATGCAGTTCATCCGCTGCCCGGTCACGACGCTCTGCGTCGGCCAGGCCGCGTCGATGGGCTCGCTGCTGCTCGCCGCGGGCGAGGCCGGCCACCGCTTCGCCCTGCCGAACGCCCGGATCATGGTCCACCAGCCCTCCGGCGGCTTCCAGGGCCAGGCCACCGACATCCTGATCCATGCCCGTGAGATCGAGGCGCTGAAGAAGCGCCTGAACGAGATCTACGTGAAGCATACCGGCCGCGACTACGAGACGATCCATCAGGCGCTCGAGCGCGACAACTTCATGACCGCCGAGGCGGCCAAGGAGTTCGGCCTAATCGACGACATCCTGCACAAGCGGCCCGAGCCGGCCGCCGCCTGAGCGGGAACCTGCGGCGCCCGGGGCACGCTATCCGACCATGTCGGGTCATGCGTCTTTTGGGCGCCCGTCCCGGCTCGCAGGCCAGTTGATCCCGAGCCGGCTGCATGATTGCATCGGGATTCGAGCGCCTCAATCCCGACGCATCCGCCCTGTGTGACTGTTTCTTTAGGCGGATGCGCTTACATCGTATGATCGACGCGCGTGCCCTCCTGGCTGGGGCCGCGCCCGCGAACCGGAGACCGATATGAGCAAGACAGGCGGCAACGACTCGAAGAGCACGCTGTACTGCTCGTTCTGCGGCAAGAGCCAGCACGAGGTCCGCAAGCTGATCGCGGGCCCGACGGTGTTCATCTGCGACGAGTGCGTCGAGCTGTGCATGGACATCATCCGCGAGGAATCGAAGTCCTCGCTGGTGAAGTCGCGCGACGGGGTGCCGACCCCGAAGGAGATCCGGCGCGTCCTCGACGACTACGTCATCGGGCAGGACTTCGCCAAGAAGGTTCTCTCGGTGGCCGTGCACAACCACTACAAGCGGCTCGCCCACGCGACGAAGCACAACGACGTCGAGCTCGCCAAGTCCAACATCATGCTGATCGGGCCGACCGGCTCGGGTAAGACTCTGCTCGCGCAGACGCTGGCCCGCATCCTCGACGTGCCCTTCACCATGGCGGACGCCACGACGCTGACCGAGGCCGGCTACGTCGGTGAGGACGTCGAGAACATCATCCTCAAGCTGCTTCAGGCTTCCGACTACAACGTCGAGCGGGCGCAGCGCGGCATCGTCTACATCGACGAGATCGACAAGATCTCCCGCAAGTCGGACAATCCCTCGATCACCCGCGACGTCTCGGGCGAGGGCGTGCAGCAGGCGCTCCTGAAGATCATGGAGGGCACCGTCGCCTCCGTGCCTCCGCAGGGCGGCCGCAAGCACCCGCAGCAGGAGTTCCTGCAGGTCGACACAACGAACATCCTGTTCATCTGCGGCGGCGCCTTCGCGGGTCTGGAGCGCATCATCTCCCAGCGCGGCAAGGGCACCTCGATCGGCTTCGGCGCCAGCGTCCAGGCCCCAGACGACCGCCGCACGGGCGAGATCTTCCGCAGCGTCGAGCCCGAGGATCTGCTGAAGTTCGGCCTGATCCCGGAATTCGTCGGCCGTCTGCCGGTTCTGGCGACGCTGGAGGATCTCGACGAGGAGGCTCTCAAGAAGATCCTGCAGGAGCCGAAGAACGCGCTCGTCAAGCAGTACCAGCGGCTGTTCGAGATGGAGAACGTCGAGCTGACCTTCCAGGACGAGGCGCTCAGCCTCGTCGCCCGCAAGGCGATCGAGCGCAAGACCGGCGCCCGCGGCCTGCGGTCGATCCTGGAGACCATCCTCCTCGACACGATGTACGACCTGCCGGGCCTCGACTCGGTCGAGCAGGTGGTCATCGGCCCGGAGGTGGTCGAGGGCAAATCGCGGCCGCTCTTCATCCACGGCGACCGCAACAAGGACGCTCCGGCCAGCGTCAGCGCCTGATCGGCGAACATCGAGGGCCGCCCGGTTTTGAGCCGGCGGCCCTTTTTCGTTCCGGGGGGCATGCGCGCTTGAAAGCACCCCCCGCAACGACCACCTCAGGCTCAACGCAGGGCCCTACGCTTCACTCCCCCGAAAGGTCGGGCCTGCGCCACCAGCCGCAAACTGATTCTCCGCTTCCGACCCTTCGCGGCCCGGTCGGCACCTGGCAGGATGCTTGCTCTCCAACGAGGAGCGAATGCCCGGCGTCAACACATAAGGGAAGAACCCATGACCCAGTCGAAATCGCGCCAGCCGGTCGTTCCCGGTTCGACGGGCTCCTACGCCGTCCTGCCGCTGCGCGACATCGTCGTGTTTCCGCACATGATCGTGCCCCTCTTCGTGGGCCGCGAGAAGTCGATCCGCGCGCTTGAGGAGGCGGTGCGCTCGGACCGGCACATCCTGCTCGCGACCCAGATCAACGCCAGCGACGACGATCCGGCCACCGACGCCATCTACACGATCGGCACGCTCGCCTCGGTGCTCCAGCTCCTCAAGCTGCCCGACGGCACCGTGAAGGTGCTGGTCGAGGGCGCCGGCCGCGCGCAGATCGAGTCCTTCGTCCGCTCCGACGAGTATTACGAGGCCCGCGCGCTCACGCTCGACGACGACCTCGGCGACCGCGTCGAGGCCGAGGCGCTCGCCCGCTCGGTGATCTCCGAGTTCGAGAACTACGTGAAGCTCAACAAGAAGATCTCGCCCGAGGTCGTCTCCGCCGTCACGCAGATCGACGAGCCGTCCAAGCTCGCCGACACGGTGGGCTCGCACCTCGCGGTCAAGATCGCCGACAAGCAGGCGATCCTGGAAATCCCCACGGTGGCGCAGCGCCTGGAGCGCGTGCTGTCGCTGATGGAGAGCGAAATCTCCGTTCTGCAGGTGGAGAAGCGCATCCGGACCCGCGTCAAGCGGCAGATGGAGAAGACCCAGCGCGAGTACTACCTCAACGAGCAGATGAAGGCGATCCAGAAGGAGCTGGGCGACAGCGAGGACGGCCGCGACGAGCTGGCCGAGCTCGAGGAAAAGATCGAGAAGACCAAGCTGACGAAGGAGGCCCGCGAGAAGGCCACCGCCGAGCTGAAGAAGCTGCGTCAGATGTCGCCGATGTCGGCCGAGGCCACGGTCGTGCGCAACTACCTCGACTGGATGCTCGGCATCCCGTGGGGCAAGCGCTCGAAGATCAAGAAGGACCTGCTCGGGGCTCAACAGATCCTCGACTCGGATCACTTCGGCCTCGACAAGGTCAAGGACCGGATCGTCGAGTACCTCGCCGTGCAGCAGCGGGCCAACAAGCTCACCGGCCCGATCCTCTGCCTCGTCGGCCCGCCCGGCGTCGGCAAGACCTCGCTCGGCAAGTCGATCGCCAAGGCCACGGGCCGCGAATTCGTCCGGATGTCGCTCGGCGGCGTGCGGGACGAGGCCGAGATCCGCGGTCACCGCCGGACCTATATCGGCTCGATGCCCGGCAAGATCGTCCAGTCGATGCGCAAGGCCAAGACCTCGAACCCGCTCATCCTGCTCGACGAGATCGACAAGATGGGCATGGATTTCCGCGGCGATCCGTCCGCGGCGCTCCTCGAGGTGCTGGACCCCGAGCAGAACGCGACCTTCAACGACCATTACCTCGAGGTCGATTACGACCTGTCGAACGTGATGTTCGTGACGACCGCGAACACGCTCAACATCCCCGGCCCGCTCATGGACCGCATGGAGGTGATCCGCATCGCCGGCTACACCGAAGAGGAGAAGCTGGAGATCGCCCGCCGCCACCTGATCCCCGAGGCCGTCAAGAAGCACGGCCTCGGGACCGACGAGTGGTCGATCACCGACGACGGCCTGATGATGCTCATCCGCCGCTACACGCGAGAGGCGGGCGTGCGTAACCTGGAGCGCGAGATCTCCAACCTGATCCGCAAGGCGGTGAAGGAGATCCTGATCACCAAGGTGAAGCAGGTCGAGGCCAACCCCGAGACGCTGCCGGAATTCCTCGGTCCGCCGAAGTTCCGCTACGGCGAGATCGACGCGGACGATCAGGTCGGCGTGGTCACGGGTCTGGCCTGGACCGAGGTGGGCGGCGAGTTGCTGACCATCGAGGGCGTCATGATGCCCGGCAAGGGCAAGATGACGGTCACGGGCAACCTGCGCGACGTGATGAAGGAGTCGATCTCGGCGGCGGCGAGCTACGTCCGCTCGCGGGCCATCGACTTCGGCATCGAGCCGCCGCTGTTCGAGCGTCGGGACATCCACGTCCACGTGCCGGAGGGGGCGACCCCGAAGGACGGTCCGTCGGCCGGCATCGCCATGGCCACCGCCATCATCTCGACGCTCACCGGCATCCCGGTGCGCCGCGACGTGGCGATGACCGGCGAGGTTACGCTCCGCGGTCGTGTCCTGCCGATCGGCGGCCTGAAGGAGAAGTTGCTCGCGGCGCTCCGCGGCGGCATCAAGACGGTGCTGATCCCGGAGGAGAACGCCAAGGACATCGCCGAGGTGCCCGACAGCGTGAAGAGCGGCCTGGAGATCGTGCCCGTCTCCCGGATGGACCAGGTGCTGCAGCACGCCCTCGTGCGCCAGCCCGAGCCCATCGAGTGGGACGAGCCGCTCCCCGCCAAGACGCCGAAGCGCGACGAGGACGGCGCGGCGGTCATCGCCCACTGATCCGGCGACCTGCCTGACGATCGAAGCCCCCGGAGCCTGCTCCGGGGGCTTTTTTCATGGTCGGGGGAGGGGTGGGCGCGGGGCCGGCCTTGCGCAGCCGCGTTCCCTTCCGTAACGCTGCGCGGCGCCGGATCGGGCGGTTAGCTCAGTTGGTAGAGCGTCTCCTTTACACGGAGAGGGTCGGGGGTTCGAGTCCCTCACCGCCCACCAAATTATCCAGCATTCATAATGACTTACCCGCAGTACTTTTGCGGGCATGATGGGCCGGACGGTTCATGACGGCACCTTGACGGCACTCCGCCGAACAAATGCCGCAGCCTGCGATTCGGAAGAGGATGGCAACCACGCTGGCTCTGCAACATCGTCCGCGAGCTGCTGGCGCCTGCTGTCAACCAATCGCTTGGTCAGCGCTGTTGCCTTTTCGTTCTAGCACGCCGCGGTCAACATGGGCGAAAAGCCCCACATGCGCTCGCTGGTGCTCAGCCTTTTCTTCGCCGTTCTAGCCATGGATCAGCAGCCTGCGGAGGCTGCTCGAGCTTCCACCTCCCAGGCCGAACTGCAGCGGCTGGAGCAGGCGTGGCATCACTGCCTGCGCGAGGCTTATTCGCATCAGCCAGCAGGCCAAAGCCGGGCCGGCAATCAGCGCAACGCCCTCGACGAGTGCGAAGAGCAGGAGAATGCCTACGTCGCCGCCAGTATGGCCGCGCAAACTGACGACAGGGGCCGGGGTAGGCCGTTCGCTTCCCGCACGAGCGCGCGGCTGGGCGGCCTCGATTGGCGCCTACGTGCTCAACCCGATCAAAGATTGGATCGGGAGCCTGAAACGCTGAGCATTGCCAAGCAGGCGCCGGCCGATCAGCGCTGAACATGTGGGACGGGTATTGGGTTCGCCAACTGGAGGTGCTCCATGGCCGACACGACGAAGAAATCCGATGATCGGAAGCCCGATGAGGTCGAAGCGCCTGATCGGCCGCGTCTGACCCCACAGGGTCACAGCTCCGGCACGGCCTCAGGCGAGGACAGCACCGATCCTCACGGCGGAGCCAAGGAAGGCCAGAGCGACCCTGCTGAGGGATAGTGGCGTCGCCTGGCGCCAGCCAGTCAGGGATTGCAATTTTGACGATCGCCGCTCAGGCTGCTGCAATGGCTGACGATGCCTCGCCTCAGCGACCTCTGCCTGAGTGCCTAACCCGGCTTCTGTCGGATCCGGCGCCGCAGGAACTGCCGCTGCCCGCACGTCCATTTCCCCGGCCTCAGACCGGCGACGCGCGACTAGCCACACCTAACCGCGCTCTGCCGGTCTTCCTGGCCTGGGCGCTCGCCTTCAACGTCGTCGGTTTCGTGATCATCGGCACGCTGTGGCAGAGCATGCGGTAGTGGGCCTCCGATCGCATGACAACCGGAGAGCGTAGGCTGCAGCGCTCCACTCTCCTTCTGAGTGACCGTCAGGAAATGACCGATCCTGCCCGCTTTAACAGCCTGCTCGAGCGTGTCGCCGATGCCAGGGCGCCGGAGCGGAGCTTGTTTGCCGAAGTGTTCTTTGCCTGCGAAGGAAAGCAGCCCCCTGACATCAAGGCGCATTTCGCGATGCGCATGGACGAGGATGCCTGGACAGAAGCAGCGCTGATACTCATGGCGTGCGCTCTGCCTGGATGGCGAGTTCAGACGAACACCGGCCGCGGGCCCGGTAGGGTGATTCTACTTGCTCCACAGGCCGACGGATCACCGGGCTCGGTGCCGAGCGAGCCGGCGCACCATGCCGGGGGCGTGGCGCTCGCCATGCTAGTGGCCGTGCTCAGGGAAATGGCCGAGCAGCAACAGTCGGGTTCCACTGCAAGCTGAGGCAAGGGCCGAGTTCTCAAGATATGATTTTCCGCTCCGTCGGCGGCTCCTTGTCGCCTATCCCTTCGAGTGCAAGCGATGCATCATGGTAGCGGACCATTTCGCTTAGTGCGGAGTTGAAGAGTCGGCGGCCGGCAGGCTTCAATGCGCTACCACACTGCGCTTGAGGGTCGCTGGCGAGAACGGTGACGAGCAGGCTGACATAATGATTGGTAGGGCGAGTTGGAGCGAGTTTGCAACGGAGACGCATTCGCTGCTAACCAGCGCACCGATTTGAAACCGCTACGCCCTCAGCCTTCTAGACGACAGGCCACCAACCAGCGCATGCTCAGCCAAACGATGATGTGGGTCTGATCCCGTGGCCGACCATGAACCTTGGGATGCGCAAACCTTACAAGCGGTTTGGTTCTCGCCGCGCGCGCGCGAGGTCGACGCTGCGCGTATCTATATGGCGATGACCGGCCGCGAGCCCGACACCGTTCAGACGAACAAAGCGCCACAGGCAGCCAATCCGTTTCTGGGCGTCGCACAGGGCGCGCTGGAGCATGCTGATGCAGTCGTTCAGGTCCAACAGACGCGCGTTGATTTTTTCTTGAACGCCTCGTCGAGAGAGGCTGTCGTACTGCCGCTCATTAGCGACACTGAGAGGCACATCGACGACTTCGTGACAAACTTTCAGAACGCGGCAGATGCTGTTCCCGATGTTATACGCTGTGCCCTTGTCCTCAACTGCTTGAAGCCAGCCCCGTCTCTTGAGGAAGCTGCTAGTCTCGTTGGTTGGGCTATAGGATCTCCTATAGATCTTCGGCATGCAACGGACTTAGGCTTCAGTGCAAATATACAAAAAATTTTTGCAAATGGGGATTTCCGGATGAACAGGGTTCTCCGCTGGTCCGCCGATACGTATCAAATGCTGAATGTTCAGGTGGGCATGCCTTCAATGGCGGTTGCACCGACAGCTACAACCCTGGAACAATTTGCGGCGACTCACTATATCGATATCAACATGGCTCCGGTTCGCAGCCCGGTCGACCCCAAAATATTGGCGGAGTTGATCGGTGAGATGGGCGCTGAGGCCAAGCGGGTACGTGCGATGCAGACGCTGAAGGCGTTAGAGAACTGACATGGCTCAGGTACCATCGGAAGCGCTGCTCCTTTCCTGCGAAGAGGCGCAGGTCATCAGCGGTCAAGTCATTGGCCCCGCTTCAGTCGATCAAGCCAATGATACGACCCAGCCTGCGCACCAGTGGATCCGTGCAGCGGCCAGCGGGGTGGCTCATCATGCGCTCCGCCTCAAGCTGTTCCGAAAGGATCAGAGCAGCAGCACGGGGAACTGTGCTAGCATCCGGTCGCCGAAGCTGGGGCCGTCATACGAAACAGTTTACTCGACACTGGCAGTCATGGCGTCATTGCCGGAAGGCGACGAACTTGCCATCACTGCCGCTGCGGAGAGCGACGCACGCAGCTTCGTCATGCTGCTCGCACTCTATGACGTCCCTCCGCCCAAACTCATGTCTCATAGCGGAGACACGGTTGTTTTCGGCTGGCGTGGCAATGAGTTGCAACAATTTCTGACGTTGGAAGAGGGGCGCGCCACTCTCTTGCGCGTGTTCACTAAGCCACGCCGAAAGATGACTTGTGAATTTGATCGCTCAGATGATGAGCAGATGGCTTTTCTGATCAAGACGCTGGGTGGGAAGCAGTGGAAGGCATCGGCCACCTAGGCTATCTTGATGGAAGCGAGCGAGTTGCAAGATGTGTAGTTTTTCCTAGAGCTTTCGAGGATGGCGCCCTGTTGAAAGAACAGGTTGCTGTTCCGCAAGTAGACAAGATGAGCGATGGATTGAGCGGACTCATCGTCTCTGTGGGAGCTCGCGCGTTGTTGGAAAGCGACGCAGATGTCCACGTCTTTGGCTGTAAAATTGCCAAGTTAGGAAACGAAAAGAAGGCAGTAAAGCTTCAGAGGGAGCTTAAGCGGCCCGAAGAAACCAGCCACTACAGGGGCTTTTACGAGATTCTCCTATCTGAGCTCGAAAGTCTCGATCTAGGAGATTTTTCTGTCAGAGTAGCTCACTGGCCTGAAGATGGCCTCGATGAACACTGCAACTTAGAGCTGGCGCCTAACAACAAAGAAATCAGTAAAAGCGCATTGAGAAAAAGCGCAATTACTGAGATGGCCGTCGAAATCGCGAGCGTGCTCTCCGATCCGAGGGACCACACATGCCCAGAAGATCAGGATATCTGCGAGTATCTAAGAGGCTTTTCGCTTCTGTAAAGATTGGGTTGCATTAAAAGGTCTGATGGAGGCCAGTACCTACGCTCCGGAGGACTTGCTTTTTGCTTTCAATCGGCTCCTTTGACTCTATGCGCTTCCACGAGGCAAGCCAGCGCTTCCTTCGCCTCACCGTCTGCGGCCTCGATCTGAGCATCGAGAACAGGGATGATGATTTCGCCGCCGGCCGCGTGGAAGGCACGGGACCACGTCTCGACCTCCTGCCGGCTCCAGCCTGCCTGCGCGTAGATCCGGGCGCGCCGGAGCATGGCGTCCCAAGTGTCCTGTGGCAGCGTCTTCAGCCTCTCGCCCACGGTCGCGCCAGCGGCTCGGCCGACGCCGGCAAGAGCTCGCCGAATGTCCGCCTGCGTTCCCTGCCACGACAGCCCGGCTGCGACGCCAGCCACGCCGATCCCGACAAGACCGCCAACGAGCAACCGCGCAGGCGTCACGAGGCCCACAAGGAAGTTGCCGATCTCCTTCAGAGCGCCGCCGACGCCACCCTGAGCGCCCGAGAGGATCTGATAGACCTGCCCCCCTTGAGTCGCGACGACCTGAAACGCAGATGAGCCCGAAAGCAGCATCGTGGCGGCGTCGTTGACTTGAAATCCGAGATTCTGCCACGCCTGTCCGTGCAGGGCGGTCGCCTTCGTGCTGTTCTCGTTGGCGGCGGTCGTTGCCCGGATCGCGGCCACCTGTCCGGCGAAAGCCTCCTTGGTCCGCGCCAGGGCGGCGACGCGTTCGGCCTCGGAAATCGCCCCCACCTTTGCGGCCTGAGCGATCTCGGCGAGCTGCGCCTTGTACGCCTGCCCGGCAGCGAAGAGCGGGTTGAATCTGGCCCGCAGCCGATCGAGCTCGGCACCGTACGCGGCAACGTCCTCGCCCCTGTTCGGCACGACCAACTGCTGGTTCACCTGCTTCTGGGCGGCGGCCTCCTGCGCCGCTGCGAGCCCCTCCAGCTTCTGCGTCTGATCCTGCAGGGCCCGCGTCGCAGCGATCCGCGCATTCATGGCGGCCGAAGCGGAAATGGCGCCGGCCTGCTCAGCCTCGGCGATCCCCCGCAACGCCTCGGTGTGCCGAAGCTGAATTGCGAACAGCGGATCGTATTGCGCCCGCATCCGAGCCAGCGCGGCGCTGTTGTCGTTTGCTGCCGCGGTCGCTGCCTCGACCGCCTCGACTTCGGCGAGGTGTTTCATGCGCACCTTGTCGACGACGGCGGCGGCCTGCTCCTGTGACACGCCAAGCCGGCGCACCGCCGCATCGGCGCGGAGCACCGCGTCCTCGATCGCCTTATTCGCCTTCTGATGCGCTGCTGCCACCGGATCGACGGAAGCCTGGAGTTGGTCCCAGCGCCGCGCAATATTCGTGACAGACCCGGCGCCGCGGGTCAGCGTAGCGCCCGTCCTCTCGATCGCGCCCTGCAGCTTGTCTTCGGTCTCTAGGGTTTTGTCGGCCGCCGCCTGCGCTGCCTTCATGGCGCGCACATACTGCGCGGAGCCTTCCTCAGCTCCGCGCGCATCGACAATCAGCTGAGTAATGACTTGGTTCGCCATCAGCCCGCACCGTGGCCGTAGGACAGAGAATCGTTGGTGGCCGCTTGGATGGTAAGGGCCGCCATCCGGATCAGTGCAGCATGTTCCTCGGCGAGGGCTACGGCGACCGCCTTCAGGCGAGCATGCTCCTCGAACGACATCGTTGTCATATGCCGGTGAAGACTGGACCGCGGGATACCGAATCGGTCCGCGACCTCCTGAAGGGTACCGCCAGCGATGCGCGTAAGCTCAATCTCAGCCCGCTGCGGGTGTGACCTGACCGGTATTTTGGACCGAGCCGAGTGAGAGGCTACTGCATGGCCGCTGCCATGGGTAGCCGGAAGGCCAGATCGGGGAAGCTAACAGGC